>NZ_JAKRNN010000013.1:0-131346 GCF_022346785.1 Pantoea sp. ACRSC | reverse complement strand
CGTCGGGTATTACAGCTCGCTAAGGCCGCATGGGTATAACGGTGGGTTACCCCCAAACGAATCGGAAAACCGATACTGGAAAAACTCTAACTCGGTGGCCAGTTTTTGTTGACCACTTCAGGAAGCAATACTTGCAATCAGTGAAAGCCTGTCAGAAGCAAATGATGAGATTTTCAATAAGGCTACAAATGAAAATATCAAAACAGTACTCAAACAGGCTTTGTCAATGATTACCTGACAAATCCGATATTTACATTAGTTGCGGGCGGAGGAGTTTCATCGTCAAAAAACTTTTCAGCCATTTCCCTGCATTCCGGTAGGTGTTTTTTTATTAGCGTGAGAAGGGTGTATGCGCTGTTATCACCTGCTTCTTTCGTTGCAAGAGCCAGCGCCAGATCGTAAGCAACAGAATCAACTGTTCGCCCATAAATGAATATCTTATCCGACATTTTAACTTCCTTTTTTGACTGTGGAATGACCAGTCTAAACATTTCCCATGACTGTGGAAAGCGGGGAAACCACGCGCCGGGCGTGGCTAAAAATCCCGGCAATCACATTAACAGGCTGCCTAACGGCGGCCTTTTTTATTGCCGGTGATAAGCCGATGGAGGGGTAATGTTGCAAGAAATTGAGATTCCAGAGTTTAACGATCCGGAGTGGCAAATAGAACAACTGCGGATTATATCCGGATGCATCGAACGCATTAAGGAGCTGAATATCGATGAGGCTGCCTATATCGAACTTCTTGTCATAGAGGCTCACATTGAGGCGCTTCGTGAATACTCAGGTTACTAGCCGCCACTGAGCGGCCTTTTTACTGGAGCCCACTATGAGCAACACAGACTGGATTATCTGCTGGATAGTCACTGCTGGTCTCATGGTGGCGGGTTATTTATCGAGGGTATGAGATGATTGAATTTAATGGTACAGAAGGCAAATGGACCGTTGTTGATGGTTCATTAGCTGGGAAGCAAGTGATTTCTGAAAGCGCGCCAAAAGTGAGGAGAAATATCGCCTCATGCGGCGGACCAAAGCGCGAGCAGAATGCCAACCTGATAGCGGCGGCACCTGAGCTTTTAGAGGCGCTGCAGGAGGTTGTAAAAGCAATGCGCCAGTACGAAATGGACGTAGGCGAAAGCGCGCCGTATAAGCATCGAATGATGATGGAAAAAGCAGAGTTGGCGCTATCTAAGGCATTGGGCCAGTAACCACTACAGGAGAAAGAGGATGAGTAAGTATTTTGCATACGACCCAGAATGCGGCTTTGAGCTCTTTGAAACTGCCGGAGAAGCTGAATCACACGCTCAAGATGCTATCGATCAGTTTCGAGAAGAGGCCGCTGAAGGCTGGCCTGAATCAGTTGAGGGAGTTTGCTGGGGCGAACTGAAACAGCATGCAGTTGAGAGAACTTTTAATGCTGGGGACGAGGAGGATATTGATAAAGTGTTCTCGGATTACAGCCTGGAAGATATCGAGTAACACCGCAGAGGCGATTCACTGAGTCGCTTCGACGCTGTTACGCACAGCAGGTTTGATAAATCCTTACAACCAGACAGTAGTACTCCCATGGGCGCCGCAATGGTGCCCTTCTTTTTGACACCAACCAAATTCACAGGAATCACCCATGCAAGCTTTCGCTCTCGCTGGGGCTACCCACATGGGTGGCTTCAGCTTTAACACGTCACAACTTGATCGCCTTGTCAGCCGCCTGCGCGCCGGGCTGCGCTCCGTCATCGATACCCTGAACCAAAGAGGCCAGCCATGAGAATCCGCTATTTCCAGAAAGCGCAGGAGCTTTCACGAGAGGCCCATCTGTTCGGCGACAGCGCGAAGTGGGCTATGGCAATGCTGCTGTTACGGAGGGCGCACCAGTGAAACTTTCATGGCGAGCCAAGCAGGAAGTCGAAGAGATCATGAAAAATATCTCTGAGAGCGATTTAGAGCGTATTGGCGATGAAGTCGACGCGATGATGGATCAGCACAAGATTAACCCGCTGATGACCGCGCTATGCGCGTTCCTGCCGAAGCATTTCGATTACCCCGCTGTCGAGCTGGTCGACGAAGACGACGAGCAGTACGAAGCCGCTGAAAACTTCCTGCGTGATGCGCTGGTGAAGGTGGCTAAGCGGGAAATGGCTATTTCCATCTGGAAAAACAAAAACAGCTATGACGAGGTAGCGTGATGACAACTGCATTAACAACAATGGCCGGCAAGCTGGCTGAACGCCTTGGAATGGACCCCGGCACTGACCTGATGAACACGCTGAAGAACACGGCGTTTAAAGGTGGCAACGTCACGGATGAGCAATTCACCGCCCTGCTCATTGTTGCTAACCAGTTCGGCCTCAACCCGTGGACGAAAGAGATTTACGCTTTCCCGGATAAAGGCGGAATCGTTCCGGTCGTTGGTGTTGATGGCTGGGCGCGCATCATCAATGAGCATCCTCAGTTTGATGGCATGGAGTTCATTTACGACAAGGAAGAAGGCGCCAGCACCTGCAAGATTTACCGCAAAGACCGCAATCACCCGACTGTTGTTACCGAGTACATGGCGGAGTGTAAGCGCAATACACAGCCGTGGCAGTCACACCCTACCCGCATGCTTCGCCACAAGTCGCTTATCCAGTGCGCGCGTATGGCTTTCGGTTTCGCCGGCATCTTCGACCAGGATGAAGCTGAGAGAATCATCGAAAGCACTCCTGCAGGCGTTACCGCGGGCAAGGAAAGCGACGGCCGCCGTCCAGCGCTGATTGCTAAGTGCGAAGAAGCGGCGAAAATCAGCCTCGAAATCTTCGCTGAGACATGGAAGAACCTCAGCCAGGAAGAACGCCAGATTATCGGCAATGCAGAGAAAGAGCGCATTAAAAACAGCATCGCTATAGACGCAGAATTCAGCGAGGTGCCGAATGGAACAGAGTGAGCTAAAAAGATTGATGGTTTATAGCCCTAAGTCTGGCGTTTTTACATGGGTAAACCCACCAAAAAAACATGAAGAGTTACTGGGTAAGCCAGCAGGATATTTATTAAACAGCAAAAAACCTTACTGGATAATCCAAATTAATGGGAAGAAATACAAGAGGTCTCGCTTGGCGTTCTTGTTCATGACCGGCCGATTTCCTGTAGGAGTCATTGACCATATAAGTGGTAATTCTACCGACGACCGCTGGATAAATCTCAGGGACGTTTCCGTCACCGTCAACGCGCAAAATAGAAAAATAGGTTATGCAGGACGTGTCCTGCCAATGGGCGTTAAGGCATCTAGTAGCGGTCGATTCATTGCCCGAATAGGCGTTAATGGTAAATCAATTTCCCTCGGGACATTCGATACCGTTGATGAAGCTGAGCGCGCCTATTTACTAGGCAAGGAGAAGTATCATGCAGCAGCGATCAGATGAGTGGTTTGCCGCGCGCTGCGGAAAGGTAACGGCCAGCAGGCTTGCGGACATCATGGCGAAAACCAAGTCAGGATACGCAGCAAGCCGCCAAAACTATATGGCGGAGCTTATCTGCCAGCGGCTTACCGGAAGGATTCAGGAGACATTCAGCAATGCTGCAATGCAGCGCGGCACGGAGCTGGAGCCTGTCGCGCGAGAAATGTATGTGCTGAACCAGTTCGACGCTCACGTTACCGAGACAGGATTTATCGACCACCCGACACTGAAGGGATTCGGCGCCAGCCCTGATGGGCTAGTCAATGATGACGGGCTGCTGGAAATTAAATGCCCGAATACCTGGACGCATCTTGAAACCCTGAAGACCGGGCAGCCGGCAAGAAAATATCTCCTGCAGATGCACGCTCAGATGATGTGTACCGGGCGCAACTGGTGCGACTTCGTCAGTTATGACGACAGGCTGCCGCCTGAGCTGGCGTACTTTGAAACCCGCGTGACGCTAGACAGCCAGCTTGTTGAGGAAATTACAACAGAAGTGCAGAAGTTCATCGGCGAGCTTGAAAAGGAAGTGGAGGCAATACTTAACCGCGGCAAGGAGGCTGCATGATAAAAACTCCCGACTATAAACGCCGGGGCAACCAAATCAGCCTCGGCCGCCGATGGACTTACACAGAACTCGGCATCCTCAAAGAACTCGCAGCAACTACCCCGCCCAAATTAATCGCCAGAAAACTCAATCGCTCATACGAATCTGTTCGCCGCATGGCGTATCAGTGTCGCGTGTCGTTCCGTGAAGAGCGCAAAAAGGCTGGCTAACTATTTCGCCGCTCAGCGGCACAGGAGATGACAGATGAAAATCACCGAAAACGAAATGCGCGGATTGCTGACCGGTAAGTGCGTACCCGGCGACATGAAGGTCAACGAAGAATTGCCTGCTTACCTGGTGCGTAAGTTCGCCGCCCTACAGCAAAAGCTGGATGCTGCCGAGAAGAAAGTAGAGAAGTTTGCCGTGCAGTGTGCAGCTGCAAAGATTGCTGCAGCTTACGCTAAAGAGGGTCGGCACGATTACTCACTTAACACACCTGACATTGATACCTACCTAAATTCTGTTCGGGCGGAGGGAATTCAGATTGCGATTGATACACTGAAGGCGCTGGATGCCAGCCCTTACGCAATTCACTCTCTTGAGTGCAAATTGCATGAACTTCGCGCCGGGGAGACCAAATGATTCAACTTACCGAAGAGAAGAGAAAGGCGCTGATAGAGCACTGCAAGATGAACATCCTTCAGGCAAATGGAATTCTACCCACGCTTGAGGGCGTCGCGCCTGACTCGGAGGTGGCGCGTAAGGTGCGTAAAGAGCTGGAGCTGCAAGAAATCGCCCTGGCAGCGCTGACGGCTCAGCCGATTGCCATACGCTACCGCTGGGCTCCGCCGCACATGAGAATGCCAGATGGGAGCCCGTTTTACGGGGATTGGAAATTAGTTGCTGATGCTGAGACCGCTAACCCCAGGCATGATTATGAGCGGGTAAACCTTTACGCTACACCGCCAGCTTGTGCTCCGTTATCTGCAAGTTTGTCAGCATTAAGACTATTGATAGAAAGTGAAATTGCTGATTTTTGCGCAGGCATAGGCTCACCTGGAGAGCCTGAAACGCCAGAGAGTATGCAGGCGGATTTGATGGCTAGAATTGCAGCGGTTTTCCGCGACCCGATTCCAGCGGAGTTAGCTGCCTACAGCATTAATAGATATCAGGTGGAGGAGTAATCATGGCTAAGTCTTTTGCAGAGGCGTTAGCAGACCTGCGCGCCGCAGTGGCATTCAACAGAAAAGTGATTGCAGATAATCCGCCCATAGAAACAGGGGCGTGGAATGATGCGTTTCAGTGGGTAATGAATGCAGCCCATCACCTGGCTGAAGCCGAAGGCCCAGCGGTTCCTGATGATAACTTGTTAGCGCAGTTTAATCGGCACCGCCTGCTAGAGATAATCGTAACCGGCCCTGACGCGTCAGGAGCAGAGCAAAATTCCCTTGCCCGCATTGCCTTAACTTTTTACCCCCAATCACCTGATAAACCACAATGAGCACGCTCGACTGCGTAGCCTTGGTAGTCGGCACAATCATCGCAATAGTCCTCCTATCGCATCTTGGCCTGACATCATAACCACCTCTGATATACTGTCCGCATATACAGTTAATGGTTTGGTATATGCGCAAATTTGTTAGCGCCGGCGCAGCGTTCTACATGCTCGATAAGGGTGAGAAGCTCACTAAGCACGAGCTTTACCACATATATCATCCGGTGCGTTTCGTCATCTGGCCGCGCCGCAATAAGTGGGACGTGCTCGAGCGGGTCGGGAACGAGTGGGTGCGGTTAACCGACCGGCTATTCGACACGGAAAACGAGGCATTCGTGTTCGCGTATGAGAAGTTCTGCGATGACCAGGACAGAGCGCGCATGAAATAGCGGTATACTCATCGGAGGAGGAAATCTCATGTCACACAATATCGCAGCACGCAGCAGAGAAGAACGCGACAGGATTAACGTGGATTTAGCCGCGTCAGGAGTCGCATACAAGGAGCGCATGAATCAGCCTGTCATCCCGCATGAAGTGGAGATGCAGCAGCCTGAAGCGATGAGGGAGTATTTCAGGGAGAGGCTGCAGCATTACAGGAATGCTTCGCTGCAGTTCCCGCGCGGCACTGACCCGGTTTATCAGAAGGAGGATAAGGTTTGAGCTGGCACCATGGAGATTACATTAACCTGATCTCTGCCTTAGGCGCGTTTGCCTCAGCGGCTATAGCCCTTAAGGCGACATTGAGCGCCTTAAAATACCAAAAAGTTGCTCGAGAAAACGACTTAAAGAAAGCAGAAGCTGAAAAAAAGGCTGCTCTTTTTCTAAGGGTAGAATCTGTAGTTATGAAATTAGCTGACAGAGCAAACAGATGTATTGGGGAAGACTCATCCGTTAAAAAATCAATACCAGCGTTACAGGAGTTTTCGCATGCAATTGAAACGGCCTGTCAAATCATTCGTATGTCCGGTTTGAGTGAGGATGAGAAGAAAACAATACGATTTGCATTTGACCATATTTTAAGGCCGGGACTTAAATATGAGCTTATCCATCTTGGGGCATTTTATATGCTCAAAGGTGACAAGGTTGAAGGGCTAGAGAAAAGTTACCGCCTTGCTATAAACAATTTGCTTTTAGTGCAAAGCCGACTATTCCCGAGTCAGTTGTAACCATCGAAGCCGCCCACTGAGGCGGTTTTTTTACGCCAATATTCAGGAGTAACCACTATGCACGCAGATGAAATCGACAACGCAGCAGAACTGGAAGCGTTCAACCTGCAGCTGGCTTTAGCCAACCGTCCGCACCCGACCATGCGCTTCACCGGTGAGTGCCATTACTGTGAGGAGAAAGTATCGACCGGGTTCTTTTGCTGCAGCGAATGCAGAGAAGACTTTGAGCGTGTGAAGCGCGCCAAACAGCACCGCAAAGTGGCATGAGTCCGGCGCAGGAGAATGCGCTAAGGGCCGTAGCGCGTAAGTGCAGGAGCGAAATCATCAGCGCCATAGATGGCACGCCCAAATCAGAGCACGACCGCATCATCACCTCACTACTCGATAAACACGCCAAATCAATCACCGCCCTGCCGCCGAATACGTTTCCAGCAAAGCGCTGGCTGGCGTTCTATGTGCGTCAGGTGGATAAGGAGTTAAGACAATGAGCAAAATATATGCTAACTGGAGCATAAGTCTTGATACCGAATGCCCCAAGTGCGAAGAGTATTTCGATTTAATTGAGCAGGATGATGATTTCTGGATAGATGGCGGCAGGGCTGGAGTTTGCGAGCACGATACGCCTCGAACCACTGATGTTGAAGTAGAGTGCCCTTCCTGCGAACACAAATTTAAAGTCGATTTCTGCTACTAACCCCACCCACCCTATTCACTATCGCGCTCTGCGTGAGGAGTTGTTATGCCCCAAAGCGTAATAAATGTGGCTGACTTGGACTTCTTCGAGCTGAAGCTACTGAATGACAAGGAGGCGGATTTCTATACCAGGAATGGGTTGGCCTTCTTCTACATAGGCGGGCAGAAATATAACTGCGGAGAATCCAATCCAAACAATCAGGGGTTAAAAGACGGCATCACAGCTTCCGGACCCATCATCTTCTGGCAGCGTGATGAATATTGGGTTCTGTCATTTCTTGACCGACAAAAGAAAATGAGGCCGGTAGTCATGAGAGCAGGAAACGTCTTGCACGAGCTTGAGAAATGAACACCCTACCAGATATATCCCCCGGCGAGTTCACTCTGTGGCTCACCGTTTTTATTTGTATTGCGCTGGGCTGCTACTGGCCGAATAAGGAGTAGATATGGAAAGTTACGCCCTTTCTATGGATGAGGCGTGCGCGTTTCTCGGGATTTCCCGCCCGACCTGTAACAAGTGGATCAAGACCGGAAGACTGGCAGCCACGCGCAAAGACCCATCAAAACCGAAGTCACCCTACCTTCTCACCCGTCAGGCCTGTATTGCCGCTCTCAACAATCCAATGCACACTGTCGCCGTGAGCGCGGCAGACGCACATGAGGAGAAATCACCATGTCGATCTTTCGCAGAGGTGAAATTTGGTACGCCAGTTTCACAACGGCGGGCGGAAAAAGAGTTAAGCAGTCTCTTGGCACGTCCGACAGGCAGCAAGCGCAGGAGCTCCACGACAAGCTAAAAGCAGAGTCATGGCGCGTCGTCAAAATGGGCGAGCCCGTCTCGATGAGTTTTGAGGAAGCCTGCGTGCGCTGGATAAACGAAAAGTCAGACAAGAAAACGCTGGATGACGACAAAAATCGCATCTCTTTCTGGCTTCCGTTTATGGCAGGAAAGCAGCTCAGGGATATTACTGAGAGAGAAATATATGCGGCGGTGGCAAGGATAGAAAACCGCAGCCATTACCACCGATGGAAGAAGCAGGCTGTTGCATATGAGAAGAGAGGAAAGATACCCCCAGAGTACAAGCCCAAGCTCGCCTCTCAGGGTACAAAGATAAAACATCTGTCTTTCCTCAGGGCGCTACTCAGGGCAGCTGAAAGGGAGTGGAAGGTGCTTGAAAGAGCTCCGGCAATCCGCGTTCCAGTAGCAAAGGAGCGCCGCATCCGGTGGCTGAAACCGGAAGAGGCTCAGCGACTGATAAGGGAATGCTCGGAGCCGCTGAAGTCTACCGTGGAGTTTGCGCTTTGCACGGGGCTGAGACGCTCGAACATCACAAACCTGAAGTGGGAGCAGATAGACCTGCAAAAGCGTATGGCGTGGATTTATGCGGATGAAAGTAAATCAGGCAGGGCAATTGGCGTTGCCCTGAATGATACGGCCTGCGCTGTGTTGAGAAAGAACATTGGCAGGCACGATGAGTACGTATTCGTCTACGTTGAGAAAGTGAAACACGATAACGGCAGAACGTCAAAGCAGACTCGTCCAGTGAGCAGCAATGCTAACACGGGATGGCGGGCCGCTCTGAAGAGAGCCGGGATCGAAGACTTCAGATTTCATGACCTTCGGCACACGTGGGCCTCATGGCTGATTATGGCTGGCGTCCCCATCTCTGTTTTGCAGGAAATGGGCGGCTGGCAAAACATCAACATGGTCAGGCGATACGCGCACTTTTCATCTGGCCATTTGTCGATGCACGCGAAGCGGATTGATGATATTTTTTCGCAAAATGTCCCAAATATGTCCCACGTCGATTTCAAGAATGGGACCAACAACGATTAAGGTGTTGTAATGTCAAAGGAAATTATCAGAGTAGAACCAGTAGAACACCGCATGTCTGAAGCCGTGATCCATAACCAGACGGTTTATTACACCAGCGTGCCGGAAAATCTCGACGCCGACGCCGAGGCGCAGACCGCCAACGCGCTGGCGGTCATTGACGCCCTGCTGACGCGCGTCGGCTCGGACAAAAGCAAGATCCTCGACGCCACCATCTTTCTGGTGGACAAGGCCGATTTCGCGGCGATGAACCGCGCCTGGGACGCCTGGGTCTCGCCCGACAACGCGCCGGTGCGCTGCACCGTTCAGGCCGGGCTGATGAACCCGAAGTATAAAGTGGAGATTAAAATCATCGCGGCGCTGTAAGCAACAGGCCGCGCCGGGCGTTACTCATCTTCCTCGTCATCTTCGAAGCGCGCCCGGATCTGCTCGCCCGTGTGGGTCTGGCGGATCTCCTGCGCGACCTGAGTGATCGCCTCTCCGCTGGACATGCCGCCAGCCATCAGCTCCTGAATACGCTCCACCGCCTGCTGCTGCTGCTCATGGGACAGTGCCGGTAAACCCTTAAACATTTTTCACTCCTGGTTGCGAGGCGGGCACCGTTCCATGGGGAACAAACAGGTGCCAGCCGGGAAAAAATATGTCAGGCTAACGCCCTCATTGATGTCTGATTTTTGCCGAATAATGGTCTCAACGCTCAGTCTACACTATACGCAGGATGCGCTCAGCGCGCATTTCGCCAGGCTTTCCCATCTTCCCTGGGCGATGCTGCTCACCTCCGGCCATGCCGATCATGCGGATAACCGCTTCGATATGCTGACCGCCGATCCGCGCGCCACCCTGACGACCCACGGCGACCTCACCACAATTGATGTGGAGGGCGCCGTTAGCCACTCAACTGAGGATCCGCTGCAGCTGGTGCGACGGCAGTGCGAGGCGCTGAGCCTCTTGCCCGAGCGCCGCGATGATCTGCCGTTTCAGGGCGGCGCGCTCGGCCTGTTCGGCTACGATCTCGGGCGCCGCTTCGAGCATCTGCCGCAGCAGGCGGCGGACGATCTGATCACGCCCGATATGGCGATCGGCATTTACGACTGGGCGCTGATCGCCGACCACCATCTGCAGCGCCTGACGCTGGTGTCGCTGGGGGACGCGCAGGCGCGGCTGCGCTGGCTGCTGCAGTGGCCGCCGCGCGAGGCGGTGCCCTTCTCGCTGACCAGCGGCTGGCAATCCAACCTGAGCTACCGCGACTACGCCGAGCGCTTCCACGCGGTGCAGGCCTATATCCAGGCAGGCGACTGTTATCAGGTCAACCTGGCGCAGCGCTTTCAGGCGCACTATCAGGGCGATGAGTGGCAGGCGTTTTGCCGCCTGAACGCCGCCAACCGCGCCCCCTTCAGCGCGTTTTTACGCCTGCCCGACAGCGCGATTCTCAGCCTGTCGCCGGAGCGCTTTTTATCGCTGAAGGGCGAGGAGATCGAAACCCGGCCGATAAAGGGCACGCGACCGCGCGCGGCCGATCCCGAACTTGACCGCCGTGAAGCGCTGGCGCTGGCGCAGTCGGAAAAGGATCGCGCCGAGAATCTGATGATCGTCGATCTGCTGCGTAACGATATCGGCCGCGTCGCCGTGCCCGGCTCCGTCAGCGTGCCGGCGCTGTTCGAGGTAGAGCCTTTTCCGGCGGTGCACCACCTGGTCAGCACCATCCGTGCGCGCCTGCCCGCCTCGCTGCACGCCAGCGATCTGCTGCGCGCCTGTTTCCCCGGCGGATCGATTACCGGCGCGCCGAAAATCCGCGCGATGGAGATTATCGACGAGCTGGAGCCGCATCGCCGCAACGCCTGGTGCGGCAGCATCGGCTACCTCAGCCTCTGTGGGCGCATGGATACCAGCATTACTATCCGCACGCTGATCGCCGAGCGGCAGCAGCTGTTCTGCGCGGCGGGCGGCGGCGTGGTCGCCGACAGCGAACTGGACGCCGAATATCAGGAAACGCTACACAAGGTCAGCCGCATTTTGCCTGCGTTAACCGGAGAGGACGAATGAAGCCGCTTACGCTCGACGCCTTTGTTACCCGCTTTATTCTGCAGCAGCCGGAGAAGCCGCGGCAGCGTCCCGCCGGTCGCCAGGCTGCGGTGCTGGTGCCGATCGTGGCGCGCGACGCGCCGGGCCTGCTGCTGACGCGCCGTTCGCGCGAGCTGCGCAAGCACGCCGGTCAGGTCGCCTTTCCCGGCGGCATGCAGGACGACGACGACGCCTCGCTGGTGGCGACCGCGCTGCGCGAAGCGCAGGAAGAGGTGGGCATCGATCCTGCCGAGGTCAGGGTGATCGGCCAGCTCGCCCCCGTGACCAGCAGCACCGGCTTTCGCGTGACGCCGGTGGTTGGCATTATCTCGCCGCAGATCGCGCTGCATATCAATCCCGACGAGGTGGAGAGCGCCTTCGAGATGCCGCTGGAAGAGGCGCTGCGGCTTAACCGCTACGCTTCGCTGGAGGTGCATCGCGCCGGCCTGCGCCATCCGGTCTGGCTCTCGGTCTATCAGGAGTATCTGGTGTGGGGCATGACGGCCGGCATTATCCGTTCCCTTAGCCAGCAGATTGCGTTCTGACGCCCGTTCCGCTCTCGTTTGTCCTGCTATAACAACGGTTTGCGATCTGCCGCACAGCATAACTATTTCTCGCCTGAACGATTAGTTTATTTCATGCGAAAAGGCGTTCGTTTCCCCGGGTCGACGATTACTATTAGCGCCATAAACTGCCCCGGCAGAGATAAAAAATTATTTGTGAGGAGTGTCGCCTGTGATTAGCGTTTTTGACATGTTCAAAGTGGGCATTGGCCCGTCGAGTTCCCATACCGTGGGGCCGATGAAAGCAGGCAAGGAGTTTGTCGACCTGCTGGTTGAACAGGGAAAACTTCAGGAGGTGACGCGCATCGCCGTGGATGTCTACGGCTCGCTCTCGCTGACCGGCAAAGGGCACCATACCGATATCGCCATTATTATGGGGCTGGCGGGCGCCTCCCCGGCCACGGTGGATATCGACAGCATCCCCGCTTTTATTAAGGATGTGGAGCAGCGCGAACGGCTGCTGCTGGCCAACGGCGCGCATGAGGTGGACTTCCCGCGCGAAGGCGGCATGGTGTTCCGCAGCGAGAATCTGTCGCTGCATGAAAACGGCATGCGTCTGCTCGCCTTTGCCGGCGATCTGCTGATCTTAAGCAAAACCTACTATTCGGTCGGCGGCGGCTTTATCGTCGACGAAGAGCATTTTGGCCAGTCGGCGCTGGACGAAGTCAGCGTGCCCTGGCCTTTTCACTCGGCGAAAGCGCTGCTGGCGCACTGTCGTGAAACCGGCCTGTCGCTCTCAGGTCTGGTCATGAAGAACGAGCTGGCGCTGCACTCGCGCGAGGAGATCCGCGACTACTTTACCGACGTCTGGCAGACCATGCAGGCCTGTATCGATCGCGGGCTGAATACCGAAGGCGTGCTGCCGGGTCCGCTGCGCGTGCCGCGCCGCGCCGCCTCGCTGCGCCGTCTGCTGACCTCGTCATCCAAACACTCTAACGATCCGATGAACGTGATCGACTGGATCAATATGTTCGCGCTGGCGGTTAACGAAGAGAACGCCGCCGGCGGCCGTGTGGTTACCGCGCCGACCAACGGTGCCTGCGGTATCGTGCCGGCGGTGCTCGCCTATTACGATCACTTTATCGAAACCGTGACGCCCGATATCTTTACCCGCTATTTCCTTGCGTCGGGCGCCATCGGCATTCTGTATAAGATGAACGCCTCTATTTCCGGCGCGGAGGTGGGCTGTCAGGGCGAAGTGGGCGTCGCCTGTTCAATGGCGGCCGCTGGACTGACCGAACTGCTGGGCGGCAGCCCGGAACAGGTTTGCGTCGCGGCGGAGATCGGCATGGAGCATAACCTCGGCCTGACCTGCGATCCGGTGGCCGGCCAGGTGCAGGTGCCCTGCATCGAGCGCAACGCCATCGCCTCGGTGAAGGCGATTAACGCCGCCCGTATGGCGCTGCGCCGCACCAGCGAGCCGCGCGTCTCGCTCGATAAGGTTATCGAGACCATGTATGAAACCGGCAAAGATATGAACGCTAAATACCGCGAAACCTCGCGCGGCGGCCTGGCGATCAAAGTTCAGTGCGACTAATGTTCCGGCACCGGTTATTTTTCGCGCGGTCATTATGAATTGCGCTTTTGACCCTACCTCATCGCTTCGATTAACGATAGAGTAATGTTTCGCGCGACCTTTTCAGGTCGCGCGGTTATTTCAGTACCGCTTTTTTTATCAAGCATGGCTAAACCTTAGATACGCTTTGCCGATAATATCCCCGTTATCCTGCTTTAATTTCGTGTGTGGAAGGTGGTTACTGATGCTTTTGGCCCAGCAATTTGTTGGACAATTTCGCCGTAAGCGACTCTTTATTGCGTTGGTGATCGCCGCTGTGGTTCTGATATTGACGCTGGCTTTTCGCTTTTTCGAAGAGAAATCGCGTATTGAGCAGCAGTCGCTTAATTTCGCCGATAACGCCATTCAGCGCTTCGACCGCATGTTTTCGCCGCTCGACGTCTCCGCAAACAATACGCTGGGACTGGTCGGCGTGCCCTGCCAGGAGGTGCGCTTCCCGCTGATTGAGAAAATATCCGCTCTGCAAACGGTACGCGCGATATTGCTGGTAGAAAACGATACCATCTACTGCTCCAGCATCTACGGGCCGCGCGCCATTCCCTTTAGCCAGACCTATCCCCAGCTGGCGATTAATAATCAGCGCATGATGCTGACGACCGACAACTACCTGCTCAAGGGCTCGCCAATCCTGCTGCTGTGGACCCCTAAGTCCCTCGACAACCGCTCCGGTATTTTGCAGGCGATCAATATCGAGCTGATGAGCACCTATCTGCTGGAGCCGCAGCTGCCCTGGGTAGAGCGCGCGATCTTCAGCGTCGGCGGCGAGAGCCTGGAGTACGGCAATCCGCTGATTGAGCCGGCGATGCCGTCAGAGGATGAGGTCAGCTACGAGCAGGGCTCCTTGCGCTATCCTTTCGCCATTACGCTCTATGGCCCTTCGCCGGCACGACTGGCGATGATGTCGCTGCCGTCGCAGCTGCCGCTGGCGCTGATGCTGAGCCTGCTGATCGGCTATATCGTCTGGCTGGCGACGGCGAATCGTATGAGCCTGAGCTGGCAGATTAGCTACGGCATCACCGCCAATGAATTTATGGTTTACTGCCAGCCGCTGATTAACGCCAGGAGCGGCGAGTGCGATGGCATCGAGCTGCTGCTGCGCTGGCACAACGCGCGCCAGGGCTGGATCCCGCCGGACGTGTTTATTCCGCTGGCCGAGCGGCAGAATCTTATCGCGCCGCTCACGCGCTTCGTGATCGATAAAGCGGTGGCGCAGCTGCCGAACCTGCCGCGCTGCCCGTCGTTTCATATCGCCATTAACGTGGCCGCCAGCCACTTCCGCGATCGCGCCATCGTCGACGATCTGCAGCAGCTCTGGTGGCCGGCAAATCCGCTGCCGAAGCTGGTGGTAGAGCTGACGGAGCGCGATGCCCTGCCGGTGGTGGATCAGAAGGTGATTTCGCAGCTGCACAGCATCGGCGTGCGTCTCGCTATCGATGACTTCGGCACCGGGCACAGCTCGCTCTCCTATTTGAAAGATTTGCAGCCGGACGTGCTGAAGATTGACAAGATTTTCACCGCGGCGATCGGCACCGACGCCATTAACGCCACGGTGACCGATATGGTGATTTCGCTGGCGCAGCGATTAAATATCAGCCTGGTGGCCGAGGGAGTTGAAACCGCCGAGCAGGCCGCCTATCTGCGCGAGCGCGGCGTCGATCTGCTGCAGGGCTATTACTACGCGCGGCCGATGCCGATTGAGGATTTTCCCGCCTGGCTGACGCAGCATCAGGCGCAGCTGACGCCCTGACCTTCAGGTTTTAACAGACGGCGCACAGGCATTACGACCCGCAAGGTCGGGTCCAGAGAGCAAAGCGTCCCGCGACGGGGACAAAAACGCCGGGAGTGTTTTTGTCCATCGCTGCGCGATGGCCCGGCGACGGGCGCACTTCAGGAATAAGATACCTATTCCCGCAGGCCAGGCGCATATGGATGGCCTGAGCGACTGGGCGATCGTACGCTGACTCACGCCTCAGCGCATAACAGCAAAACGGCGCTTTCGCGCCGTTTTCTCATTACTGCTCTTCTTCATCATCCTCGTGCGGCTTGTCTTTCGTCACCCGCACCAGATCGACGCGATAGTCGGTCGCCTGCAGAATAGTAAAGTGCAGCGGCGGCAAATCGATCACCTCGCCCGGCAGCGGCAGCTGGCCTTTCTGACCAATCAGCAGACCCGCCAGCGAGGCGTGATCTTCATCCGGGTTAACCAGGTCGTTAACGTCGAACAGCTGCTGAAGCGAATGCAGGTCAGTGCCGCCCTTAACGATCCAGCCGTCGCCGTCGACGATAATATCTGGCGTCTCATCCTCGTCCGGGAACTCACCGGCGATCGCTTCCAGCACGTCCAGCGGGGTAATCAGCCCCTGCACCACGCCGAACTCGTTGGTGACGATAACGAAGCTGCCTTTGGCGCGGCGCAGCACGCCCAGTAAATTAATGGGATCCAGCGTTTCCGGCACCACGATAGCGGGCGATGCGGCGGCAAAGGTCGCCACGTCCATACCGTGCTCAATCGCCACCAGCAGCTCTTTGGCGCGCACCACGCCGATAATCTCATCCAGCTCGCCGCGGCACACCGGAAACAAACTGTGCGGCGTGTCGAGCAGCTGAATACGGATCTCGTCCAGCGGACGCTCGGCGTCAACCCAGGAGATTTCACCGCGCGGCGTCATAATGCTGCGGATAGAGCGCGACGCCAGCGTCAGCACGCCGTTGATCATATAGCGCTCTTCATCCTTAAAGGCTTCCTGCGGCATCGCCTGGATCAGAGGCGACTCTTCGTTAACCGCAGGCTGCGCCGGGCGCTGACGACCGCCCATCAGGCGCAAAATCGCCTCGGCGGTGCGCTCGCGCATTGGGCGATGCGCCTGATGACGCATAAAGTTGCGGCGCGCGATCTGGTTAAACAGCTCGATAAGAATCGAGAAGCCAATCGCCGCATAGAGGTAGCCTTTCGGGATATGGAAGCCGAAGCCTTCCGCCACCAGCGACAGGCCGATCATCAGCAGGAAGCTCAGGCAGAGCACCACCACGGTAGGATGCGCGTTAACGAAGTTGGTCAACGGCTTCGAGGCGAGCAGCATCACGCCCATGGCGATTACCACCGCCGTCATCATAATCGGCAGATGGTTTACCATGCCGACCGCCGTAATCACCGCATCCAGCGAGAAGACCGCGTCCAGCACCACAATCTGCGTGACCACCGCCCAGAAGCTGGCGTAGCTGCGGTTCCCCTGATGCTCAAGCTGACGGTTCTCCAGCCGCTCATGCAGCTCCATCGTCGCCTTGAACAGCAGAAACACCCCGCCCACCAGCAAAATCAAATCACGCCCTGCGAAGCTAAACTCCCCTACGCTAAATAACGGACGCGTCAGCGTCACCATCCAGGAGATCAGCGACAGCAGGCCCAGACGCATCACCAGCGCCAGCGATAAACCGATCAGGCGCGCTTTATCGCGCTGCTTCGGCGGCAGCTTGTCGGCAAGAATGGCGATAAACACCAGGTTATCGATGCCAAGCACGATTTCCAGTACGACAAGCGTGAGCAAACCGGCCCAGATTGAGGGGTCGAAGAGAAATTCCATCATTGACTCCTGAACGAGAGACAGACTGAACGATATCGTGCCAGCGTCGTCTGGTGACGTGACAGAAAGGCAATCGGGTGAAGTGCAGATACGCCGTCAGGCGTGAAAAATGGCGCGGATGCGCGCATCAAAGTGGTTAAGCGACGTCGGTGACGATCCATAAAGGTGGGCTGAAACCCGTTACTCCTGAGTAATAAACAGATCGTTAATGTAACAGGCCAGACATTTACGTCAAAAAATTTTCTTTCATTTACAAATGATTCAGCCGCAGCGGTGCATTAAACCGCGTTTAAGGCGCGTTCAGCCGTCCGATTATGGACAACCGTCACATAAAATATTTTTTCGCGCACTAAAATAAATCGCGACTCACCGATTTATGAAAGACGCCCGGAGAATGATTCATTAATTCAGTTATTTTGACTACGTGTGTTAGCTGACAACCGTAGCGATAACTCATAACGCTTCATCAACGCCAGACGAATTTATTTAGCGAACGGAGGTAGCAAGTGACCATTGCGATAGTAATTGGTACACACGGCTGGGCAGCCGAACAACTGCTGAAAACGGCAGAAATGCTGTTGGGCGAGCAGGAGAATGTCGGATGGATTGACTTTGTGCCCGGCGAGAATGCAGAAACGCTTATTGAAAAATATCAGGCGCAGCTGGCAAAGCTGGACACGTCAAAAGGGGCGCTGTTTTTAGTTGATACCTGGGGCGGAAGCCCGTTTAACGCCGCCAGCCGCGTGGTGCTCGATAAAGAAAATTACGATGTGATCGCCGGGGTCAATATTCCGATGCTGGTCGAAACCTTAATGGCGCGCGACGACGACCCTGGCTTTGCCGAACTGGTCGCCATCGCGGTGGAGACCGGCCGCGAAGGCGTTAAGGCGCAGAAAACCGAGCTTCCCGCGCCCTCTGCACCTGCCGCTGCCCCTGCCCCTGCCGCCAAAGCGCCGCCAGCACCGGCGCAGCCGCTGGCGCCGGGTGAGCATATGAAAATCGGCCTTGCGCGCATCGACGACCGCCTGATTCACGGTCAGGTGGCGACGCGCTGGACCAAAGAGACCAACGTCTCGCGCATTATTGTGGTCAGCGACGAGGTGGCAAAAGATCACGTCCGCAAAACCCTGCTGACGCAGGTAGCACCGCCCGGCGTAACCGCACACGTGGTGGACGTCGATAAGATGGTGCGCGTCTGGAATAACCCGAAATATGGCCGCGATCGCGTGATGCTGCTGTTCACCAATCCCACCGACGTGCTGCGCGTGGTCGAGCAAGGGGTAGAGATTAAATCGGTCAATATCGGCGGCATGGCGTTTCGCCAGGGCAAAACCCAGGTTAACAACGCCGTCTCGGTCGATGAAAAAGATATCGCCGCGTTCCGCAAGCTTAATGAACGCAATATTGAGCTGGAAGTGCGTAAGGTCTCCAGCGATCAAAAACTGAAAATGATGGACCTGATTGCGAAGGTCAATGCGTAAAACGGTGCCAGCTGCGCCTGCGGGCCAGTTAACGCTATCCTGCTGAGGAGAAGGGATATGATGGAAATAACCTCGCTACAAATCATCCTGATATTTATCGTGGCCTGTATTGCGGGTATGGGCTCGATTCTGGATGAGTTTCAGTTTCACCGACCGCTGGTGGCCTGTACCCTGATCGGGGCGGTGCTCGGCGATATGAAAACCGGCATTATTATCGGCGGTACGCTGGAGATGATCGCCCTCGGCTGGATGAACATCGGCGCCGCCGTGGCGCCTGATGCGGCTCTCGCCTCAATCATCTCCACTATTCTGGTTATTGCCGGCGGTCAGAGCGTCGGCGCGGGTATTGCTTTGGCGATCCCGCTGGCGGCTGCGGGCCAGGTGCTGACGATTATCGTGCGCACCATCACCGTCGCTTTCCAGCACGCGGCCGATAAGGCCGCAGAGAAAGGTAACCTGACGGCGATATCCTGGATCCACGTCTCGGCGCTGGTGTTGCAGGCGATGCGTATCGCCATTCCGGCGCTGATTGTGGCGATTTCAGTCGGCACCAGCGCGGTTCACTCCCTGCTCAGCTCTATCCCTGAAGTGGTCACCAGCGGCCTGAACATTGCGGGCGGCATGATTGTGGTGGTCGGTTACGCGATGGTCATCAATATGATGCGCGCAGGCTATCTGATGCCGTTTTTCTATCTTGGCTTCGTCACCGCGGCCTTCACCAGCTTTAACCTGGTAGCGCTGGGCGTCATCGGCGTGGTGATGGCGGTGCTCTATATCCAGCTGGCGCCGAAATATAACCGCGTGGCGGGCGCGCCTGCGGCAGCTCCTGCAAATAACGATCTCGATAACGAACTTGACTAAGGAACAGGTGACAACATGGTAGATACAACTACAACGCAAAAGAAACTCACCCCAGGGGATATCCGCGGCGTGTTTTTGCGGTCGAACCTGTTCCAGGGGTCGTGGAACTTCGAGCGTATGCAGGCGCTAGGCTTCTGTTTCTCAATGGTGCCGGTGATCCGCCGCCTCTATCCGGAAAACAATGAGGCGCGCCGCCAGGCGATTAAGCGTCATCTGGAGTTCTTTAACACCCATCCCTACGTGGCAGCGCCGGTGCTGGGCGTGACCATGGCGATGGAGGAGCAGCGCGCCAACGGCGCCCCGATCGACGACGCCGCCATCAACGGCATTAAAGTGGGCCTGATGGGGCCGCTGGCTGGCGTCGGCGACCCCATTTTCTGGGGCACCGTACGCCCGGTATTCGCCGCCCTCGGCGCAGGTATCGCCATGAGCGGCAGCCTGCTGGGTCCGCTGCTGTTCTTCGTGCTGTTCAATCTGGCGCGTCTGCTGACCCGCTATTACGGCGTGGCGTACGGCTACCGCAAAGGGATCGATATCGTCAGCGATATGGGCGGCGGCTTCCTGCAGAAGCTCACGGAGGGGGCGTCAATTCTTGGCCTGTTTGTGATGGGCGCGCTGGTGAACAAGTGGACGCACGTGAATATTCCGCTGGTCGTATCGCGCATTACCGACCAGACCGGGAAAACCACCGTCACCACGGTTCAGACCATTCTCGATCAGCTGATGCCGGGCATCGTGCCGCTGCTGCTGACCTTCGCCTGTATGTGGCTGCTGCGTCGCAAGGTCAACGCGCTTTGGATTATCGTTGGCTTCTTTGTTATCGGGATTTTCGGCTACTGGGTCGGCCTGCTTGGCCTGTAGTTCTCTCGCCGGGCGCGCTGCGCCCGGCCTCTTCCCCGCTTTTCTGCCGCATCGCCACAGGAGAAAGTGATGTCACTAACGGACGGCCTCATCGCGCTCTGTATCGCCGCGCTGCTGCTTTTTTCTCTCTATAACGACTTTATTCTGCCGCGCCGCAACGGCCCGACGCGCTTAAGCGTGGCGCTGCGGCGCAGGCACAAAATCGACAGCCTGATATTTATCGGGCTGCTGGCGATTTTACTCTGGAATAATGTGACGCATCAGGGGCCGCAGCTCACCACCACCTTGCTGATGGTGCTCTGCTTTCTCGCTTTCTGGCTCTTCTGGCTGCGCCGCCCAACCCTGCTGATGAAGCGCGATGGGCTGTTCTATGGCGGCGTCTGGATCGCCTATGAACGCATTCAGAGCATCAATCTCTCCGAAGACGGCATCCTGGTGATGCAGCTGGAGCAGCGTCGCCTGCTGATCGCCGTGCAGCAGCTCGACGATCTTGAGCGCATCTATCATACGCTGGTGGAGGCGCGCTAATTGCGCCGCCATAGCGTCAGGCGGAAGTCAGCATCGCATTCGAAGGTTTTCGACGCCTGCAGTTCCCCCCACACCGACGGCTTCGCGCGCCAGGCGAAAGGCGTCATCTGCAGCAGCGTCGCCGCCGCATCGCCGCTCAGCTGCATCGCGTAGCGCAGCGACTGCTGACTCTCTTCGCTAAAGCCGCTGTAGCACTTCTCTTCCGGCGCATGAAGCTGCACCTCGCGATAGATCAGCGCCTTGAACTGCTGCAGATGGTGCGCCCCTGGGGTAACGGTCAGCAGCACGCCGCCTGGCTTCACGACGCGCGTCAGCTCCGCTTCGTTACAGGGCGCGTAGATGCGCACCACGCCGTCCAGCGATGCGTCAGCAAAGGGCAGACGCTGGCTTGAGGCGACGCAAAACTGCACGTCAGGATAACGTTTTGCCGCCAGGCGAATGGCGTTTTTAGCGATATCCAGGCCGTAAACCTCTGCGCCCAGCGCGCTGAGCGCCGACGTGTAATAGCCTTCGCCGCAGCCGATATCAAGCAGCGCGCCCGCGTCGCGTAGCTTTTCGCGCAGCAGCGTCACCACGCCGTCGCGCAGCGGCTGATAGTAGCCCGCCTGCAGAAACTCGCGCCGCGCCTGCATCATCTCTGCGCTGTCGCCAGGCTCGCGCGAGCCTTTATGCTGAACGGGCAGCAAATTGAGGTAGCCCTCTTTCGCCTGATCGAACTGGTGACGGTTTTCACAGCGCCAGCTGCGGTTTTCAGGCTGCAAAGGATGATGACAGAGGGGGCAAATCAGCAACATACGAACTCCATTAACAAGAGCGCCGCAGTGTACTCCGTTCGCGGTTGTATCGAAAGCGCAAAGAAAAAGCCCCGGTCAGATGACCAGGGCTTTACAGGATTCGTTTTCAGTGGTGCATGGCACCGAGCTGGCACGAAATCAGATAGCGGTTACGTTGACTGCAGCCGGGCCTTTCTGGCCGTCCTGAATTTCGAACTCAACGCTTTGGCCTTCAGCCAGGGTTTTGAAACCGTTGCCCTGGATAGCGGAGAAGTGTACGAACACATCTTTGCTACCGTCAGCAGGAGTAATAAAACCAAAACCTTTAGACTCGTTGAACCACTTAACCTGACCTTTGATCTTTGCCATTTTGCAAATTCCTTAGAGTGTTTATTTTGCCCGGAGGCAGACCTACAGAGAAACCAGAGACGTTACTGAATGAGGCACTAATAAGGTTCGGCAAGGAAGCGGTATTCAACGTCAACGTTTTTACTCGTAACTTCTTTACTGAAGATGCCATACATAAACAGAACTGTACCTCGTTTGACCCAAGAATTGTTATCACATATCCGCAAATTAATGGCAAGGCATTTTTAATCGACCGTGGATGTGCTGCACAAAATTTGCAAAGCCGTCGCGCACTTTGTTCATTTTGGTACATAACCTGACCACGCCCAGGCCGAAAAGCGCTATCCAGCAACCAGCGGATGATACGAATAACGCTAGCGGATAACCGCGCATTTGTCCAACCTTGTTCACCGTAACGGATTAATTTACGGATAGATTATTGCAGTATTATGGCATTCGCTTTTGTTAAGCGACACCCTACAACTAAAATGCGGCACCCTTTTCTCTTAAGCGATCGCAGGCTCTGATTTCTCTCTGGCACAGTTAATAAATACTTTTGCACCAAAATCAGGAAAATAAAAACCCGTACTGCCCCAATAAAAAGCAGAGCAATGCTTATTTCTTATTACCATTTATTCTTTGATCCTGAATAAATGTTCTCTCAAAACCTAATACCCGCCTGAGGATAAGCACCGCGCTTTAGGAATTTTCCTGGTTAATATTTTCCAGGCTGCGGCTCTCTCCTATTCTCCACGGCGCAAAGCGGCCATTATCTTCTCCGCTGCGCTGAATGGCGCACACTAATTCAGCCGGCGGCTCATCCAGTGATTCGTCAGCCAGCTCGAATACGCCCCAGTGAATAGGCAGGGCTAACGGTTTACCCGTTAGCCGCCATAATGAGACCGCGTGAGCGGGCTCCATATGGCTGCTGCGCATGAACCATTTCGGTGCATAGGCGCCGACCGGCAGCGCGACCAGATTAAATGGACCAAGCCGCCGGGGGATCTCCGCCAGGTTATCGGAAAACCCGCTATCGCCGGAAAACCAGAAATTAAGCGTCTTGCTTTTTACTACCCAGCCGCACCATAGCGAACGGTTGCGATCCCAGGGCGTGCGCATGCTCCAGTGACGCGCCGGTACGGCGGTCAGGGTCAGCCCCGCCTCCTGCTGGCTCTGCCACCAGTCGAGCTGGCGCACATGACGCGCGCCGCGTCGCGTGAACCAGCCTTCCAGCCCCAGCGGCACCAGAAAAGTGACGTCAGGGAAACGGCGGAGAATGCGCCTGACGGTGGCGGAATCGAGATGGTCATAGTGATTGTGGGAGATCAGCACATAGTCGAGGCGCGGCAGATCCTTAATGCGCAGCGGCGGCGGGGTTTTGCGTTCTGGCCCGGCAAAGGGCAGCGGCGAGGCGCGCGTCGAGAGCGCCGGATCGATCAGCAGATAGCGCTGGTTAAGGCGCAGCAGCATCGCCGCATGGCCTAACCACCAGACGCGATCGTCCACGCCGGCAAGATCGGCGGGCTGCCACCAGCGCGCCCTGAACTGCTCATAGCCCGCCTGCGGCGGGAGCGGCAGCCCCGCCGCTTTGCGCGCTTTACGCCAGCGCCTGAGATCGCCAGGCTGGCTCAGATCCGGCTCCAGGTTGCGAAAGCCTTCAGGGGTATGATGCGCTTTGCTGGCGTCATACCAGGGGTTTTGCCAGGCCATGTCGCTCCTTGCCGGGGTAAAAAAGGTTAGCGTTCCGGGATCATGCGGATAAATTCGCGCGTCGCTTCCGGCTCCTGCTTCTCCTGCTCGCCGCTCTGGCTCTCAACCAGCCGGCGCAGCAGCGCGTTCTGTTTTTTCTGCTCTTCCAGCAGCTGGCTCAGCAGCAGGATCTGTTCGCTGGCGCGCACGCTGGCCCGGTTAACGAAAAACCAGGCGATAAACGCCACAATGATAATCACCGCCACTACGCCATAGCTAAACAGCGGATCGGAGGTTGCGGCTAATTCGTTCATAACTGCCTCAAAAACGGAAAATATTGATGGCGTCGATTCTACCTGCTGGGCGCCCGGCTGACCAGGCTATGCGCCTGAATGCAGAATTCCCTGACCCGTCGCTTTCGGCAATCTCCGATCGCTTCGGCAGACAAAGCGAGGCAAGCTGTTAATATTACGGGCGGCAGCACACGGTGGACAGCTGCGTTATGTATCACAAGGAGAACAAATGAAACTCTTTATTCGGGCGATCGTTCTGCTCGCCGTTATCTGGGTCGCCATGCTGTTTACCGGCTATGGCGTGCTGACCGGCAGCGCTAAAAACGCCGCGGGTCTGGGCCTGCAGTGCAGCTACCTTACCGCGCGCGGTGTGATTACCGCCCAGTATCTGCATACTGACAGCGGCGTTATCGGGGTGAGCGACTGCCCGCTGCTGAAGAAGAGCGGAGAAGTGATCGACAATTAAGGGTCAGGCGGAGAATCGTTCCGCGCGGAGTCTTACAGGAGAGCAAGCGGGCGTCTGCCCGCTTTTTTTATCAGAAGCCGTAGTGGTGATAGCCCATCTCAGCGGAGAGCGTGCGCGCCGCGCGATGCAGCATGGCGACATAGTCGCTTTTCGCCTCTTCCGAGAAGCGGATAGTGGGGAATGAGATGCTCAGACCGGCGATAACCACGCCAAAGCGGTCGAAAACCGGCACGGCGATACAGCGCAGCCCCTCTTCCTGCTCCTCGTTATCCTCGCCGAAGCCCTGCGCTTTCACCTGATCCAGCACCTCGAGCAGCGCTTCGCGCGTGACGATGGTATTGGCGGTGCTACGCTTGAATTCAACCTCTTTAAGGATCTCATTCACCTCTGCCCGGTCGCGCCACGCCAGCAGCACTTTGCCAATCGCCGTGGTGTGCAGCGGGTTGCGCCGTCCAATGCGCGAATACATCCGCAGGTTATAGAGCGAGTCGATTTTATGGATGTAGACGATGCTGTCCTCTTCCAGCGCCCCGAGGTGGATCGTCTCTTTAGTCAGACGCGAGAGCTCACGCATTTGCACGTCTGCGCTGCGGATGAGATCGACGTTCTGCAACGCCTTCGCCCCCAGCTCAAACAACTTCAGCGTCAGGGAGTATTTTTCGCTCTCGCCTTCCTGCGTGACATAGCCAAGCGCCTTCATGGTCTGCAGAAAGCGGTAAACGGTGCTCTTCGACATCATCACGCGCTGCGCCAGCTCGGTAATGCCGTGATCGCGCTCTTCGCCCAGCGCCTGCAGGATGCCAAACACCTTCATTACGGAAGAGACGGCGTCGGGTTGTTTATCGTTTTCACTGGTGGCCATCACGAACCCTTTTTTGAAATTGTTTTAATAAAATCGGAACAGATGACCAATATAGCGCGTCGCTGCGCGCTGCACCATTGCCTGTCACCGCGCGACATACTTTACCCGCGTTTTTTGCGCTAAAGACGGTGCGTTTCAGCAGCGGATTCATTAGCATGTTGATATTCACCCACTTTACTTTTCTCTCTATGTCCCCGATAAATTCTCAGGATGGGCTGCCCGTTCCGCAGCGCTACGGCGCAATTTTTACCATTGCGCTGGGCATTATGATGGCGGTGCTGGACGGTACTATCGCCAACGTGGCGCTGCCGACCATTGCGCGCGAGCTGCACGCCAGTCCGGCGCAGTCGGTCTGGATCGTCAACGGCTACCAAATCGCTATCGTCGCCTCGCTGCTGTCGCTCGCGTTTCTCGGCGATATGCTTGGCTATCGCCGGGTCTATCAGGTCGGGCTCGGCCTGTTTGTCCTCACCTCGGTTTTCTGCGCCCTCTCATCATCGCTCCCGATGCTGACGCTGGCGCGCGTGCTGCAAGGGTTTGGCGGCGCGGCGCTGATGAGCGTCAACACTGCGCTGATCCGCATTATCTATCCGCAGCGTTATCTGGGACGGGGGATGGCGATCAACTCCCTGGTGGTGGCGGCCTCAAGCGCCGCCGGGCCAACGGTGGCGGCGGCGATCCTGTCGTTCGCCAGCTGGAAGTGGCTGTTTCTGATTAATGTGCCGCTGGGGGTGATTTCGCTCTGGCTGGCGCTGCGCTTCCTGCCGGAGAACAGCCAGAAAGCGAAGGCGCAAAAGTTCGACGTGCCGAGTGCGCTTATGAACGCGCTGTTTTTCGGTTTGCTGATCTATACGCTGACCGGGTTTGCGCAGGGCGGCAGCCGGATGCTGGCGCTGGCTGAAGTAGCGGTGCTGGCGGTGGTCGGCTGGTTCTTTGTGCGTCGTCAGCAGCGCATGGCGGTGCCGCTGCTGCCGGTGGATCTGCTGCGTATTCCGCTGTTCAGCCTGTCGCTCTGCACCTCGATCTGCTCTTTCTGCGCACAGATGCTGGCGATGGTGTCGCTGCCCTTTTACCTGCAGAACGCGCTGGGACGCGACGAGGTTGCGACCGGCCTGCTGCTGACGCCCTGGCCGCTGGCGACCATGGTGCTGGCGCCGATTGCTGGCCGCCTGATTGAGCATATTCACGCCGGGCTGCTCGGCGGCATCGGCCTGGCGCTGTTTGCGGCGGGGCTGTTTCTGCTGGCGCTGCTGCCTGCGCAGCCGCAGGACTGGGATATTATCTGGCGTATGGCGCTGTGCGGTGCCGGGTTCGGCCTGTTCCAGTCGCCGAATAACCACACCATCATCTCTGCCGCGCCGCGCAACCGCAGCGGCGGCGCCAGCGGCATGCTGGGCACGGCGCGTCTGCTGGGCCAGAGCAGCGGCGCGGCGCTGGTGGCGCTGATGTTCACCCTGTTCGACCAGGGCGGCACGCACGCGTCGCTGATCCTCGCCGGCCTCTTCTCCAGCGTCGCCGCGCTGTTCAGCCTGTCGCGCCTGTCGCAGAAGCGCGCCACGGCGCAGTAATCGCGCCCATAAAAAAGGCGACTCCGGGGAGTCGCCTTTTCACGCCTGAACGGCTACTTGAGATACTGACCGCTGCGCAGCGCTTCGATGCGCTTATCCAGCGGCGGGTGCGACATAAACAGTTCGCTCAGCGACTTGTTTTTGCCGTTGATGCAGAACGCCATCATGCTGCTCGGCTCCTGCGGTTCGTAGCTGGTTTTCAGGCGCTGCAGCGCGGCGATCATCTTCTCGCGTCCCACCAGCTTCGCCGAACCGGCGTCAGCGTGGAATTCACGGTGGCGCGAGAACCACATGGTGATGATGCTGGCCAGAATGCCGAACACCAGCTCCAGCACCGTCGCCACGGCAAAGTAGACCAGCGGATTGCCGTTGCTGCTCTCTTCGCCGTCGCGGTTGCCGGAAAGGAAGCCCGACGCCACCTGCGCGATAATACGGGAGATAAAGATCACGAAGGTGTTCACGATGCCCTGAATCAGCGTCATGGTCACCATGTCGCCGTTGGCGATGTGGGCAATCTCGTGCGCCAGCACCGCTTCCGCTTCGTCGCGGCTCATGTTCTGCAACAGCCCGGTTGAGACAGCGACCAGCGACGCATCGCGACGCGCGCCGGTGGCGAAGGCGTTGATGTCGGGCGCATGGTAAATAGCGACCTGCGGCATCGCAATGCCCGCCTGCTGCGCCTGACGGCCCACGGTCTGCATCAGCCAGCGCTCTGTTTCATTACGCGGCTGTTCAATCACCTCACCGCCGACCGAACGCAGCGCCATCCACTTCGACATCAGCAGTGAAACAAACGCACCGCCAAAGCCAAACAGGCCTGCCATGATCATCAGGCCCTGAACACTGCTTGACTGGATCCCTGTGAGGCTGAGGATCAGCCCAAAGACCAACATCACAGCTAAGTTGGTCACCAGGAAAAGAGCAATACGCATCATAAAAGTTAATCTTCCTCAGTTGTTCATGCGCTGACTGCGCGGATCCCTATCCTAGGGTCATCGCAGCGCATTTCAAGCGACCTTAACCTTTAAGTGCCTAAAAAGACATAACTTTACATTTAGTCACGCTTTCGCCGTGCGGCCGGGTTTTCGCCCCCTCAGGACAAAAAAAAGCACCGCGAGGCGGTGCTTTTTACTCCCCTGCGCTTACTGCGCGGCGGGGGACGATGAGGTGGGCTGGGACTTATCCAGCTGCGCCAGATCGTTAGCGATTCTCACCGTCTCGTCGAGGTAAGGATCGGGCTCTTTGTAGTCCTTCGGCAGATCGTCCAGGCTCTTCAGCGGCTTTTTGCCTTCCGCCTGATAGCGCGCGTTAATCCGCTCCAGACGCAGCGCATCCTCTTCGTGGTTCTCTTTTTCGCGCTGGGCGAGATTGAGCGACACGATATTGCGCTTCTCCTTCATCGCATTAAAGCGGGCGATATCCTTCATGATGTACTGGAACTCACGATCCTCGGCGATACGCGCTTCGTGCTGCTTCGTCAGCTGCGCCACCAGCGGCTTCACGTCGCCGGTTTTGGTGTAGGTGGCAGCGTTGATGCTATCCCACGGCAGCGCGTTATCTTCGAACTTCTCGCCGGTTTCCGCCGCTTCCACGCCGGTCGGCATCAGCAGATCGGGCGTGACGCCTTTACGCTGGGTGCTGCCGCCGTTGATGCGGTAGAACTTCTGGATGGTGTACTGCACGGAGCCGAGCGCAGGCCACTCTGGACGCAACATCTGATCGTAGATGCGGTTCAGGGAGCGATACTGCTGCACGGTGCCTTTACCGAAAGTCGGTTCGCCGACAATCAGCGCGCGGCCGTAGTCCTGCATCGCCGCGGCGAAGATTTCCGACGCCGAGGCGCTGAAGCGGTCTACCAGCACTACCAGCGGGCCTTTGTAGTAGACCACGCCGTCGTTGTCGCTGTCTTCACGCACGCGGCCGTTGTTGTCGCGCACCTGCACCACCGGACCGCTGGGAATAAACAGGCCAGAGAGAGAAACTGCCTCGGTCAGCGCGCCGCCGCCGTTGGTGCGCAGGTCGATAACCACGCTGTCAACGTTCTGCTTTTGCAGTTTCTGCAGCTGCACTTTAACGTCATCGGTCAGACCAACGTAGAAGCCCGGAATATCCAGCACGCCGACTTTCTGCTTGCCGACGTTATGTACGCTCATCTTCACCGCGCGGTCTTCAAGGCGGATCTTCTCGCGCGTCAGGGTCACAGTACGGGTTTTGGTGCCCTTGCCCGCAGGCAGCACTTCAAGACGCACTTTGCTGCCTTTCGGCCCCTTGATTTTGGCCACGACATCGTCAAGACGCCAGCCGATAACATCTTCCATCGGCTTGCCCGGCTGTCCGACGCCGACAATGCGGTCGCCGACGCTGATCGATTTGCTCTTCGCCGCAGGACCACCGGCAACCATGGAGTTGATCACCGTATAGTCGTCATCCATCTGCAGCACCGCGCCGATGCCTTCCAGCGACAGGCTCATTTCAGTGTTGAACTGTTCGGTGTTGCGCGGCGACAGGTAGTTGGTGTGCGGATCGATTTCGTGCGCGAAGGCGTTCATCGCCAGCTGGAATACATCTTCGCTGTTGCTCTGCGCCAGGCGGCGAATAGCGAAGTTGTAGCGCTTGGTCAGCACATCGCGAATTTCTTTTTCATCTTTGCCAGTCAGCTTCAGGCTGAGCTGGTCATACTTCACCTTGGCGTCCCATAACGCATTCAGCTCCGCCTGATCTTTCGGCCAGGGAGCTTTCGCGCGGTCGATATCGATGGTGTCGTTGCCGGTAAAGTTCATCGGGCGTTTCAGCACCTCGAGCGCATACTGATAGCGCTCGAAACGGCGTTTCTGCGCCAGATTGTAGAGATCGTAGAACACATCCAGCTTGCCGCTGCGCAGCTCGTCGCCGAGGGTGGTTTTTTTGTCGGCGAACTGCGCGACATCCGATGCCAGCAGCACATTATGGTTGTAGTCGAGCATGTTCAGGTATCGGTCGAAAATCTTCGCCGAAAAGGCCTGATCGAGGTCGAACTGGCGGTAGTGAGAGCGGGTAAAGCGAGAGGTCACCCGTTCACTGACGGTCGGATCCTGCGGATCTTCATGAAGCTGGGGGATCTGATCGGCGCGGGTGATGTTCTCTGCGCCAAATGAAGGGCCTGCCAGTAGCAGGCCCGCAATCATACCGATTTTTAACAGGGTGTTCATGCCGGGGTCAGCCTCCGTTTCAGAACTGCAAGTGTTCTGCGCGCACAATCATTGCCATGCCGGAAGCGAGCTGTACCCGAACGCCGTCTTTTGAAACTTCAAGAACGGTAGCGTCCATCGCACTTTTGCCTGCTTTGACTTTGATATTCTGGCCAGGTTGCAAAGTTGAGGTATCGGTGATGGGTTTCGCCTGCGCTGCAGGACGCGGAGCCGGTTTACGATCCTGAGTGGCCGGACGCGGCGACTGAGGACGCGCTTTACGCGGCGCATCGCCTTCGGCTGGCTTACGGGCGGCCGGACGACGCGGACGACGGGGTTCTGCGCCCTCTTCGCCTGCTTCGCGCTTCGCGGCTTTCTGCTGCTCGCGCTGCGCCTGAACGCGCGCTTTCGCCTCTTCCAACTGCTGACGCGCATGCTGCACGTGCTGCTCGTCAAGCACGCCGCAGGCATTGCCGTCGAGATCGACGCGCGTTGCGCCCGCTTTGATGCCGTAGAGATAACGCCAGCTGGAGGTATAGAGACGCAGCGCTGAACGCAGCTGGGTCTTGCTAAGACTCATTTCGCCCTGAACGCGCTCTACCAGATCCTGAAAGATGCCGATTTTGAGCGGACGCGCCTCACCTTCGGCGCTAAAGCAGTTTGGAAAACGTTCCGCCAGAAAGGCGATCACTTCTTTACTGCTATTCAACTTAGGTTGATTTTCCATGAAATTTCCTGATTACAACGGATTTGCCGACCAGAGCAGGCATGAACAGGCGACATTATAATGACAACATCGCCAAATACCATTCGATCCAGTCGATTAGCTGCGCGTCAGCTGCAAAAATTTTTCGAGATCGCTGTCCGCCAGCACGTCGCAAAGCCCATCAGTCAGAGCAACCAGCCCTGTCTCATCCTCGCTGTCGAAGCGATTGAACACCGTGCTGTCGATATCCAGAACGCCGACCAGCGCGCCGTTTACTTTCAGAGGAATCACGATCTCGGCGTTGCTGGCGGCGTCGCAGGCGATATGGCCGGGAAAGGCGTGCACGTCATCGACGCGCTGCACTTTATCCTGCGCCATCGCCGTGCCGCATACGCCTTTACCTACCGGGATGCGCACGCAGGCGATTTTGCCCTGAAAAGGCCCCAGCACCAGGGTGTCGGCTTCCGTCAGCAGGTAAAAGCCCGCCCAGTTGACGCCCTCAAGGCGTTCATACAGCAGCGCGCTGAAATTGCCCAGCGCGGCGAGGAAGGATCTCTCGCCTGCGAGCAGCGCGCGCATATCGCGATTCAGATCATCGTAAAAGGCAGTTTTGTTCATTGTTTAACCATTAACATTAACAACAGAGCGGCTTTAATCAGCCGCCCGTTAAAATAAGCACTAAATATCCACCGCCACAAGGTGAATCATAGCGTTAGTTGCTATAACCTTAGATTTTTGTGGATCGAAACGTGGGCCCCGTGCGGGTATGCCGGAAACGTGAAAACGTTCTTTTGCCCCACAACCGCATCCGGTCACAGCGACAAATATCTGGGCGAAACCTGCATCACCCTATGAAAATTCACGCTATCAGCCAGCCATTGCCCCACGCACGTTATCAGCGTTGTCCGCAATGCGATACCCTTTTTTCCTTACCGGATGTGAAATCGCATCAGTCTGCCTATTGTCCACGCTGCCATGCGCAAATTATCAGCGGACGCGACTGGTCGATGACCCGGCTGACGGTGATGGCGGCGATGATTATGGTGCTGATGCCCTTCGCCTTTACCCTGCCGCTGGTGGATATTCGCCTGCTCGGTATGCGCATAAACGCCAGCCTGCTGGGCGGCGTTATCCAGATGGCAGAACAGGGCAATGTGCTGACCGCCTCGATGGTAGCGTTCTGCACCATCGGCGCGCCCGTGGCGCTGGGGGCCGGCATCGGCTATCTGACTATCGGACACCGGCTGGGGATGAATTTGCGCCCGGTGCTGCTGATGCTGGAGAAGGTCAAAGAGTGGGTGATGCTCGATATCTACCTGGTGGGCATCGCGGTGGCGTCGATTAAAGTGCAGGATTACGCCTCGCTGGAGGTCGGCTACGGGCTGGCCGCCTACCTGACGCTAACGCTGCTGAGCCTGCTGACGCTGATCCACCTTAACGTCGAGCAGCTGTGGGAGCATTTCTATCCGCAGAAGCAGTATGCGACCGCGCGCGCCGAACTTCAGGTGTGCCTTAACTGCCACAATACCGGCGTGCCGGACGCGCGCGGCCGCTGTCCGCGCTGCCATACGCCGCTCGACTTCCGTCGCCGCCACAGCCTGCAAAAATCCTGGGCGGCGCTGATCGCCTCGATCGTGCTGCTGATCCCCGCCAATCTGTTGCCCATTTCCGTGGTCTACCTGAACGGCTCGCGACGCGAGGACACCATCTTCTCCGGTATCCTCGGTCTGGCCTCCGGCAATGTGCCGGTGGCGGCGGTGGTGTTTATCGCCAGTATTCTGGTGCCGTTCACCAAGGTGCTGGTGATGCTGACGCTGTTGCTCAGCATTCACTTCCGCTGCGAGCAAGGGCTAAAAACCCGCATTCGCCTGCTGCGGGTCGTCACCTGGGTGGGCCGCTGGTCTATGCTCGACCTCTTTGTGATTTCTTTAACCATGTCGCTGGTCAATCGCGATCAGCTGCTGGCTTTTACCATGGGACCCGCCGCGTTTTACTTCGGCGCGGCGGTGATCCTGACGATTATGGCCGTTGAGTGGCTAGACAGCCGCCTGCTTTGGGATGCACATGCAACAGGAAACGCCGACTACATCGACTAACGCGACGCTGCGCAGCAAACGTAAGGTTTCTCCATTCTGGCTTCTGCCGATTATCGCGATGCTGATCGCCGGCTGGCTGCTCTGGACCAACTACGAAGAGCGCGGCACGGTGATCACTATTAACTTCCAGTCGGCGGACGGCATCGTGCCGGGCCGCACGCCGATCCGCTATCAGGGCGTGGAGGTTGGCACCGTGCAGGGCATCAACCTGAGTGACGACTATCGCACCATTCAGATCAAGGCGAGCATCAAGAGCGACATGAAAGATGCGCTGCGCGAGAACACCCAGTTCTGGCTGGTGACGCCAAAAGCGTCGCTGGCGGGCGTCTCGGGCCTCGATGCGCTGGTGGGCGGCAACTATATTGGCATGATGCCGGGCAGCGGCAAGCCGCGCGAAAACTTCGTCGCGCAGGATACCCAGCCGAAGTATCGCGTTAACACCGGCGAGCTGCTGATCCATCTGCACGCCCCCGACCTCGGCGCGCTTAACTCCGGCTCGCTGGTCTACTACCGCAAGATCCCGGTGGGCCGCGTCTATGACTACAGCATCAACAGCAAGACGGACGGCGTGACTATCGATGTGCTGATCGAGCGCCGCTTCAATAACCTGGTCAAGACCAACAGCCGCTTCTGGAACGTCTCCGGGCTGAGCGCCGACGTCAGCCTGAGCGGCGCGAAGGTCGAGCTGGAGAGCCTGGCGGCGCTGGTGAACGGCGCTATCGCCTTCGACTCGCCGGACGATTCGCCGGCGGCGAAAACGGACCAGAACTACAGGCTCTATCCCGATCTGGCGCGCAGCCAGCGCGGCGTGGTGGTCACGCTCGATCTGCCCGACGGCAATAACCTGAAGGCGGGCCGCACGCCGCTGATCTATCAGGGGCTGGAGGTCGGCAGCCTGACCAAACTCAACCTGCTGAGCGGCGGGAAAGTGACCGGCGAGCTGACCCTCGACCCTTCCGTGGTCAGCCTGATGCGCAGCGGCACGCGCATTGAGATGCGCAGCCCGAAAGTGAGCCTGACCGATACCAACCTCAGCAGCCTGCTGACCGGCAATACGCTGGAGCTGGTACCGGGCGACGGCGAGCCGCAAAGCCACTTTACCGTGCTGCCCGCCAACGAGTCGCTGCTGCAGAAGCCCGACGTGCTGACGGTGAAGCTCAGCGCGCCGGAGAGCTACGGCATCGACGCTGGTCAGCCGGTAATGCTGCACGGCATGAAGATTGGCCAGGTGATTTCGCGCGAGCTGAATGAGAAAGGCATTCAGTTTGTGGTGGCGATTGAGCCGGCCTATCGCAACCTGGTGCACGGCGACAGCAAGTTTATCGTCAACAGCCGACTCGACGTGAAGTTCGGACTCGACGGCATGAAAGTGCTCGGCGCCAGCGCCCGTGAATGGGTTGATGGCGGCATCCGCCTGGAGCCGGGCAATCAGGGGGCGGTTAAATCCGCTTATCCGCTGTTTGCTGACGCTGAAAAGGCGGAGGAAGGCATTACTGGCGATCGCCCCTCTACTACGCTGACCCTGACCGCCAACAGCCTGCCGGACGTACAGGCGGGTTCGGTGGTGCTTTACCGCAAATATGAAGTCGGTGAAATCGTCGACGTCACGCCGCGCGCCAGCGCCTTCGATATCGCCGTCCATATCAAGCCGGAGTACCGCAAGCTGCTGACCAGCGAGAGCGTGTTCTGGGCGGAAGGCGGCGCGCGCGTGCAGCTTAACGGCAGCGGCCTGACCGTTCAGGCGTCGCCGCTGAACCGCGCGCTGCGCGGCGCCATCAGCTTCGACAATATGAGCGGCGCGGCGAACGCCAAAGGCAGCAAGCGCACGCTCTACCCTTCAGAGACGGCGGCGCGCGCGGTCGGCAGCCAGATAACGCTGCATACCTATGACGCCAGCAAGCTGTCGGAAGGGATGCCGATTCGCTATCTGGGTATCAATATCGGTCAGGTCGAGTCGCTGTCGCTCAGCCAGGATAACAATCAGGTGGTGGCGAAGGCGGTGCTCTATCCCGAGTATGTGCAGGACTTCGCGCGCAGCGGCAGCCACTTCTCGGTGGTGTCGCCGGAGATCTCCCCGGCTGGGGTCAATCATCTGGAGACGCTGCTGCAGCCTTACGTTAACGTCGATCCCGGCAAGGGGCGTCCGGCGCGTATTTTTGAGCTGCAGGAGAGCACCATTACCGATTCACGCTACCTGAACGGGCTGACGATCTATGTCGATGCCGCTGAGGCGGGATCGCTTTCAATCGGCACGCCGGTGCTGTTCCGCGGCATCGAGGTAGGCACCGTAACCGGCACGACGCTGGGCAATATGGCGGATCGCGTGCAGATTGCGCTGCGCATCAGCAAGAAGTATCAGCATCTGGTGCGCAACAACTCGGTGTTCTGGCTGGCGTCCGGCTATAACCTCGACTTCGGCCTGATCGGCGGCGTGGTGAAAACCGGCACCTTCCAGCAGTTTATTCGCGGCGGTATTCAGTTCGCCACCCCGCCAACGGTGCCGCTGGCGCCGCAGGCGGGCGCGGACAAGCACTTCCTGCTGCAGGATGAAGCGCCGAAAAACTGGCGCAGCTGGGGGACAGCGATCCCCGAGCCGCAGCAGTAGCGCGGCCGGGCCGTCTGAAATCTTTTTCAGACGGCTGAAAAGCGCAGGGACACGCCGCCAGCGTTTGCAGATAACGCTTCGTTTGCGGGCGCACCTCAGGGATGAGGTGCCTGTTTGCGCAGGCCGGGCCGGCAACGGTGCCGGCTTTTGCGTCTTTGCGACTGGTCGGTAACACCGGCGCCAGCCCCTTATCTGCCCGCCTCTTTTTCTATGCTACACTGCCGCCCTGTTTTTTGATCTCAACGCCTTAACTGGAACCTGCCGTGGCTGACCTTTTCCCTTCTGACTTCCTTGATCTGATGCGCGCCGCGCTGCCCGATGACGCCGAACTGCAGCGCTTTATCGCCATTAGCCAGCAGCCGCTGCGCCGCACCCTTCGCGTCAATACCCTTAAAATTAGCGTGGCGGATTTTCTTGCCCAGACGTCTCACTACGGCTGGCGACTGACGCCGGTGCCCTGGTGTGCAGAAGGCTTCTGGATTGAGCGAGACGACGAAAGTCTGCCGCTCGGCAGCGTGGCGGAGCATCTCAGCGGCCTGTTTTACATCCAGGAGGCGAGCTCCATGCTGCCGGTCAGCGCGCTGTTCGACGCCGCGCCCGAGGCGCAGACGGTAATGGATATGGCGGCGGCGCCTGGCTCGAAAACCACGCAGATAGCGGCGCGCATGCACAACCGCGGCGCGATCCTCGCTAACGAATTCTCCTCCAGCCGCATCAAGGTTCTGCACGCCAACATTAGCCGCTGCGGCGTCAGCAACGTTGCGCTGACCCACTTTGACGCGCGCGTCTTTGGTCCTGCCCTGCCGGAGCGCTTCGACGCCGTGCTGCTGGACGCCCCCTGCTCGGGCGAAGGTGTCATCCGCAAAGATGCCGACGCGCTGAAGAACTGGTCGCTGAGCAGCACTGAGGCTATCGCCGCCACCCAGCGCGATCTGCTGGAGAGCGCGTTTCATGCGCTGAAGCCCGGCGGCATACTGGTCTATTCCACCTGCACCCTTAACCGGATAGAGAATCAGCAGGTGATCGCCTGGCTGCTGGCGCGCTATCCGCAGGCGGTGGAGATCGTTCCGCTCGATACGCTTTTCGCGGGCGCCGCCCAGGCGTTGACGCCGGAAGGGTTTCTGCATGTGTTTCCGCAGCTGTTCGACAGCGAAGGCTTTTTCGTGGCGCGTCTGCGTAAAACCGGCTCGGTACCGCCGCTGCCGCAGCCCGGCTACAAGCCAGGCAAACTGCCCTTTGCCCCACTGAATAAAAAGGCGGCGGCGGAGGTGGCTCACGCCGCGGCGTCGGTTTGCCTGCAGTGGGGTGAGGATCTGACGCTGTGGCAGCGCGATAAAGAGATTTGGCTGTTTCCCGAGGCGATTACGCCGCTGCTGGGCAGCGTTCGCTTCTCCCGCATCGGCATCAAGCTGGCCGAAACCTTTGCTAAAGGCTATCGCTGGCAGCATGAAGCGGTAATAGCGCTGGCGCAGCCAGACGCGGAGCGCGCGTTTGAGCTGAGCGCCGACGAGGCGCTGGAGTGGTATCGCGGCCGGGATATCTACCCCGATACGCCGCCGCAGCGTGATGAGGTGATTGTTACCTACCAGCAGCAGCCGATCGGGCTGGCGAAACGCGTCGGCAGCCGCATCAAAAACAGCTACCCGCGCGAGCTGGTGCGCGACGGCCGCCTGTTCCGCTAAGCCTTACTGCAGCTGCACCAGCGTCAGCCGGTTGCCGAACACCGCGCCGGTGTCGATATAGTGCAGATTGCCTGACGCCAGCGGATGCTGCAGCGGCGTATGGCCGAAGTAAAAGGCGTCGGCACCCTCGATTTTTCCCGCATCACCTGTTTGCAGCCGGGTGATGCGCTCCCGATTCCAGACTACTTTATGCCAGTCCAGCGGCTGCTCCCACGCGTAGCGCTCTGCGGGATAGTCGGCGTGCGCCACCACCACAGTGCGATCCGCCAACTGCAGGTGTAATACCAGCGGCAGATCTTCCAGACGCCTTAGCGCATGACGCGCCGCAATCAGCCTCTCGCCGGTCAGCTTGTAAAACCAGTCGCCGCCGTTCATTATCCAGTTCTGCGAATCGTGACACTGTAACGCACGCAGCGCCATCTCTTCATGATTTCCCCGCACGCAGCGGAACCAGGGGGCGTCCAGCAGCGCTAAGCAGCCGGGACTGTCGGGCCCGCGATCGATCAAATCGCCAACGGAAATCAGCAAATCGGCTTGCTTGTCAAAGCCGTTTTCCAGCAGCAGCGCGTCCAGCTGTCGCCGACAGCCGTGCAGATCGCCGACGATCCAGATGTTTTGCCAGTTTTCACCGTTGAGATACTGGTAGTGCATTTTGATTCCGCTTGTTAAGAACAGGTTTACTCAGGGCGGGTTAAAGTATAGCCGGTTACATCTTCAGGGAGGCGTGATGAATAGTCGGAAACAATTTATCAGCGTGTTAGTGCTTATTTTTATCGGCAGCCTGCTGCTGCTGGAATCGCTGGCGCGCCTCGTGCATCTGCTGTTTGTCGGCTGACCGCCCAGACGCGATGCTTTCTGACATCTACTCAGATTTTCCGTACATTTTATCGCTAAAAGCGCCAGCGAATGGCGATTACTGTTCAGATATCAGGATGTTTCCGACAGACGAAACTGCGCTAGTGTGGGATCTCAGCCCGTCCACGATGTGGAGCAGATACACACAGCAAAGGAGGGATGGCTGATTACCTCCGGTCAGGAGAATAAGAATGGTCGCTGAAACGCTTGATAACGTAAGTTTTAACCTTGATTCTCTCGAAAACGCAGCACTAGAAATCTGTAAAACCAAAGGAATGCTGGGCATGCTGTTGGCGTCAGTTTCAACAGAGATTCAGCAATCCTATTTCCAGCTGTTACGCGAGTCTGGTTTCGATGACGAACTGGTCTGGCTGCAGCAGGTTCTGGATACTGAATGAGTGATTCAGTTGACCCCGGCCCAGGCCGGGGTTTTTCATTTTTAGGCCGCCGACGCCGCCCGATTTTGCTGGTTTGCCTCACGCCGAAAAAAAATATTTCTGGCGCCCTGATTTAGACTGGTACCAGAGCGGTTGCTGCCGCTGATGCGATAGTTCATTTTCTGACAAGCATCAGAGGATACGTGAAACGCGTCGGATGCTATGTAGGGTACACGTCCCTCCCTGGACAGGTTGCAATCAGGGTTTTAGCGCTGGCGGTACGGTGCCAGATAGCTCCTGCTCGCTTTGCGCGCCCGAGCCGGGACGGGCATAGCCCAGCTGCGGCTCATCACCCAGCAGCTCAGGTTCCTCTTTCGCCGTAAACTGCCCTTTGCCGTCAAAGGAGGGGCCTTCACACCAGCGTCCTTTCGGTAGCGGCTTATCCAGCGAGGTGTTAAGCACGTAGTAAGAGTGCTCGCTGGCCTCTTCGCTTTGCGGGAAGCTGTTCGGGATTGGCAGCGACGCGCTCAGACCGCCCATCTCCTCAATAACCGCCAGCCACTGCTGCTGATGCATGGTGTCGCGGGCGATCAGGAATGAGAGGAAATCCTTCATGCCGGTATCTTCGGTGAGATTATAGAGACGGGTCGCCAGTACGCGCCCGGTGGCCTCTGCGGCGACGTTGGAGATCATATCGGCCGCCACGTTGCCTGAGGCGTAGATATGGCTCATATCGAAAGGCACGCCGTTGGCGTTGACCGGCAGCGCCGCCAGGCCTGATGAAAGAATGTGGCGCGGGTTCATGCCGCCCAGTACCGCATTGACCACCGGATCTTTCGCCGAGGCTTCCTGATAGGAGAGCGGCGCGCCTTCCAGATTGAGCGCAACGGCATGCGCCAGCATTTCGATATGCGCCAGCTCTTCGGTTGCCGTAGAGATCAGCAAATCACGGATACGCGCATCGCCGCGCGCGCCCATCGCCTGGAAGAAGTACTGCATCGCCACACGGATCTCCCCTTCTACGCCGCCAATCGCCTGCTGCAGCAGCATGGCAAATTCCGGATCTGGCTTGTCGACGCGAACAGGGTATTGAAGCTTTGAAGAATGGTGAAACATAGTTATCTCCTGGCTTGTTGAAAAGAATAAGCCAGACAAGCCTGGAAGAGGTTAACGAAAAATGAAAGCGCGCCCGTAAATTTCGGCGGCAAATATAAGCGGCAGAAAAGCGGCGCCTGTAGAGATATTAGTCAGTTAGAAAACCAAAATATTATTGCCGCTTCGCCCGGCGATATTTAACGCCGGGGCAGTAGTATTAATAACAATAAGGTTAAAAGAGAAGGATTCTATTACCCTACACCTGACAGCAGGCGAAGCGCCGGCGTTCTCTTTTAGCGCCTTCGCTTATCAGGCCGCGAGCCTGAGACTGGCGCAGAGCAAATCGAGCCGCCAGAGCAGCGCGCGATTAAACGGATTTAATGTAGTCGGCAAAACGATGTTGATTCCTGACCAGCCATTCAGGCATATATTCGTCGGTCATAGGGCGGATCACCATCTTACGAGGTCGATTCCAGATGTCGACATTCTGCTCAACGCAGCGCCGGATATGATCGGGATTGTTAAACTCCGGCAAATTATGTTCGGTATGCGAAATAGTCGCCATCTTTTCGCTAATACGCGCATCGTCCATGACCCATGAAAAATGCCAGCCTGCATCCTTAACGGTTCGCGTACGCAGTTTTAGCCATTTCCAGCGCCACCAGCAATCCCGAATGGGCGTGCCTTTACGCTTCACGTTGCGTAGCAGTTCAGGCTGGCCTCGAAAGAAGCCTTTCAGGTGTTTATAGGTGGTCATTTTAGGCAGCCTGCACAGCCGCGGTGATCCATCCTCGTTCAATACCTGAAGGTTGAACTTGAAATTATAGAAATTCTGGTAAAGCGTGGTGCATAAACAGGCGGAGCTAAACTTCCGCAGCGCTTCAGGGCGCGGAATTTCGTCAACATCCGACACGATAATAATATCGCTGTCCCGAGCGTTGGTTAATCCCCGCATAATGGCATTGCGCGCGATAGTTTCATTTTCCCAGGCGTCGGATTCGCCAGCCTTCACCAGCGAACTGTTGGAATAAAAGCTATGCGCATAGATTTTTGGAACGGCGTCGTTAACCACATAAATGATTTTATCGCGAAAAGGGGCGAACTTTTCGATATCAAACTTTAGTTTTTCCCGGCGCTTGCCGGTAAAGGTATAGAGCGATTCGACAATGACGAATTTATCAACGTGCTGGTAAAGGGTGTTGAGGCGTAGCTCCAGAAGCATATCTTCGTCATAGTATAAAAAGCAGTCATATATCATTGCACTAGCGACCTGAAGGCGTTTTTTTAACCCCGTCAGATTAACAGATTCAGGCGAGCACAAAAAGTTAAAATGTTACTTACGTTTACTTTTTTTAACGGATCGAAGACTGTTCTCATACTGGATTTTTAACGGTTTAGTGCCAGACGCAGCCTGCTACTGCCGCCTTATCGCCGTGAGTCAGTGCGGATAGCGCGTTCGGTTGAGCGAGGCTGCGTTTCACAAAAAGCGGCAGCATAATGTTGACGCAGGTGAAATAAATTTTGCTTCTTAAAATAACGCAGCGAGCGTCATCAGGGCGTTTAAAGAAGCACAACCTCGAGCGTGCAGAGAGATAACCAGAAAGGCGCGAGTGAAATTCACAGCATACGGTAACGGCTGTTATTTCAGGCAACGTTAAAAATTAATAAATAAAAAAAGACCGAACACGATTCCTGTATTCGGTCCAGGGAAATGGCTCTTTGAGAGCCGTGCGCTAAAAGTTGGCATTAATGCAGGCGATGACGCCTTGCAACTTAAGGTTAGTCCACGTCTGGGGAAATGCCAGCGAACGGCCGGGCAGAGGAGATCCGCAGGATCAGATTGTGATCCTGACGGCAGAATCAGCAAAATAAGGCGCGAAAACGGCTCGCGCCTGGACAGGATTATTTATCGCACAGCGCCTGGGTACGCTCGATAATCGGCTGCAGGCTCATCATCTGGCCCGGGTGCGCTTTATCTTCCGCCTGAATCACAGAGATCGGCTGCGCCTTCACCTGCCCCGCTTTTACGCGCGCTTCCGCTTTATCGTTAAGCGGATACTGCATCAGCGTGCTGGGGTTAATAGCGAACAGCGAACCATCTTTCTCACAGCTCAGCATCACCTCTTCACGGCTAAAGGGCCATGCCGCCTTACCGATTTCGAAACGGCTGACGGTAATAATTTCTGACGCCAGCGCCTGGCCACAGAGGGATAACAACAGCATTGCAGGGATCACTTTCTTCAGCAAAATAGCCTACCTTTTTACTCATTCCAGACGGGTCATACTCAGGCTGGCGACAGCGTGGCGAAGACGCTGACCAGACCAACCACTGCGCATGCCAGCAGCAGTTCAAGCTGCGTCATACGGATAAAATTTTGTTGCGCGCCCTTGCCCGCCAGGCGAAAGCGCGGCACCAGCACGTAACGATTGAACAGCGCGATAGCGACCATAAGCGCCACCAGCACCGCCTTGACCACTAACAGCTCACTGTAGAGGCTGCCGTTCCACTCGCCTGGCCAGCCTGCGATCAGCAGCCCATTCACCACGCCGGTGCATAACGTTACCGCCACGGCCAGGTGTCCATAGCGCGAAAAGCGCATCATAGCGCGGATAGCGTCGCTGCGGCGGTCGATCTGCCGCGCCTCGCGCATCAGGATCAGCAGCGGTAACAAACCGCCCGCCCAGAAGGCCGCGCCGATAAGATGCAGCGCATGATTAGCCTGCTGCAGCGCGCCCGCAAGTCCTTCGCGCATCGCCGCATGGCCGGTCAGTGCCATACAGGCCAGCTGCAGCAAGGCGCCGATCAGCCACGCCTGCTGCTGTCGTTCATCTCTCAGCAGGCTCGCCAGCAGCGTAAAGCCGGCCAGACCGATCTCCCACTGCCACACCGCACCGAAACGGGTGCTCAGCACGGCGCGCCAGATCTCAGCGTCGGCAAGGTTGCGCCAGTCGCCGCTCATCAGCGTCAGCTGGGTCGCCAGCATCAGCAATGCGCTGACCAGCGCCAGCCAGACGCAACCGCGCATCATCGCACCAAGACGCCGCCCCAGCGCGCGGCGGTAGCGTCCTGGGGCCAACAGCGCCGTATAAAAGGCGCTGCCCGCCAGCAGCATAACGGCGGCGAAATGGAGCGCGCGCAGCAGGATCCACAGCGAGGACACGCGTTACTTCACGCTAAAGCGGTAGCTGCCCTGAGTTTTATGGCCGTCAACCGACAGCACATGCCAGTTAACCTGATAGTCGCCCGCCGCCAGCGGTGTCTTCAGCGGCACAATCAGGCGGCTGTGCTGCTGCGCATCCTGCTGCGCCTTCTCGCTGGCAACAGGTTTTTGACTGGCGTCAAGCAGCGTCACGCCGCTGAAAGCGGGCTCCACATCTTCGCTAAAACTCAGCGTCAGCGCCTGCGGCGAGGCGGTAAGCGCGGCATCGGCGGCCGGCTGGGATGATTTAAGGTGAGCATGCGCCAGCACCCCCTGGCTCACTAACAACAGCGAGAGGGCAACGCCTGACAAGATCGTTCTTTTGTACATAGGATCATCCTTTTAGCCATCGCATTAGCGTCAAACCCGGGCAAGGATACGCGCTGGCTTTTCAGGTGTCGAGGGCCAGCAATGCTATCCTTTGCCCTTGATTCAGGCCGGGATAAGCATTATTTTTGCCCCCTGTCTTCAGGAGATACCCATGAGTCAAAACCTCGCCCTGCTTTCTCAGGAAGAGAAAGATAAAATCAACGTTGAACTGGCCGCAGCGGGCGTGGCGTTCAAAGAGCGCTACAATATGCCGGTGGTGGCTGAAATGGTTGAATCTGAGCAGCCAGCGGCGCTGCGCGACTGGTTTCGCCAGCGCCTGATGCACTATCGCCAGGCGTCGCTGAACTTCTCGCGCCTGCCCTACGAACCCAAGCTGAAGTAAATCATGTTACGCGTAATTGATACCGAAACCTGCGGGCTTCAGGGCGGCGTAGTGGAAGTGGCGTCGGTCGACGTTATCGACGGACAAATCGTCAATCCAATGAGCGATCTGATCCTGCCGGACCGCCCCATCAGCCGCCAGGCGATGGCGGTACACCGCATCACCGAAGCGATGGTGGTAGGCAAACCCACGATTGAAGAGGCGATTGGCCGCTATCACGGCAGCCCTTTCTATGTCGCCCATAACGCCAGCTTCGATCGCCGTATGCTGCCGGAGATGCACGGCGACTGGATCTGCACCATGACGCTGGCGCGCAAGCTGTGGCCAGGCATAAAGTACGGCAACCAGGCGCTGCGCCACAGCCTTAAGCTGGAGGTCACGCCGCCCGCCGATCTGCACGCCCACCGCGCGCTGTACGACTGCTACGTCACCGCCGCCCTGCTGATCCGCATTATGGAGATTTCTGGCTGGGATGCGGGCCAGATGGCGCAGCACTGCCAGCCCGCCAGCGTGGCAGGCGACGTGCTGCCCTTTGGTAAATACCGCGGCCAGAGCGTTGCCGCTATCGCGCGCAAAGATCCGCGCTATCTGCGCTGGGTACTGGAAAACGTGCGCGATCTGCGCCCGCCGCTGCGGCAGGCGCTGCGCAAATACGTGAGCGACGATCAGTAATCGCGCTGCGGCGGCAGGCTGCCCTGCGCCAGCGCGATCAGAAACGTCAGCTCCAGCGCGATGCCCTCATAGGATTTGTAGCGCCCCGATTTGCCGCCGTGACCGGCATCCATATCCGTGCAGAGCATCAGCAGATGGTTGTCGGTCTTTAGCGCGCGCAGTTTCGCCACCCACTTCGCCGGCTCCCAGTACTGCACCTGAGAATCATGCAGCCCGGTTGTCACCAGCATATGCGGATACACCTTCGCCTCGACGTTATCGTAGGGGCTGTACTGACGCATATAGCCGTAATAGTCGGCGTCGTTGGGGTTGCCCCATTCGTCATACTCGCCGGTGGTTAGCGGGATCGACTCATCCAGCATGGTGGTGACCACGTCAACAAAAGGCACCTGCGCCACCACGCCGTGGAACAGCGACGGCGCCATATTAATCACCCCGCCCATCAGCAGGCCGCCTGCGCTGCCGCCCATGGCGTAGAGCTGCCCAGGCTGGCCGAATCCTTTTTTCACCAGCCCCTGGGTCACGTCGATAAAGTCGGTAAAGCTGTTCATTTTGTTGAACAGGCGGCCGCCGTCATACCAGCTCTGCCCCAGTTCGCCGCCGCCGCGCACGTTGATCAGCGCGTAGACAAAACCGCGATCGAGCAGGCTGAGCCGGCTGACGCTGAAATCCGCCTCCATATTGCTGCCGTAGGCGCCGTAGCCGTAGACCAGCAGCGGGTTTTTACCCGGCTGATAATATTTGCGGTGATAGACCAGCGACACCGGTACTTCCGTGCCGTCGCGCGCGGTGATCCAGTGGTGTTCGCTTTTGTAGTTGTCGGGGTCGAAATTGCCCACCGCGCTCTGCTTGAGGATTCGCCGCTCGCCGGTGTCCATATCAAGCTCGAACAGCGTGGTCGGCGTGGTCATTGAGCCATAGCCGTAGCGCAGCTTGCTGGTTTCCGGCGACGGATTGAACGCCAGCCAGGTAACATAGGTGGGATCGTCAAAGGCGATGCCGGTCACCTCCCCGGTTTCCCAGTGGATCTGGCGCAGGCTGGTGAGACCGCGCTGACGCTCCTCCACCACCAGCCAGTCGCGAAACAGCTGGAAGTCCTCCATCACCACATGGTCGCGCGGCTTAATCAGGGTTTCCCAGCGCGACTCCTCCAGCCAGCGCGTGCGGTACAGGCCGAAGTTTTTCCCTTCCCGGTTAGAGCGGACATAGAACTGATGCTGGTAGTGATCCAGGCTGTATTCATGATCTTTGCGCCGCGGCAGGAAGACCTGCGGCACCGCGTCGGGGAAACCCGCGTCGATCAGCTGGATCTCGCTGCTGTTGGTGCTGAACAGCGCAATCAGAATAAAGTGCTCGGAGGTGGTTTTGTGCACGCTGAGGTGGTAGGTATCATCCTGCTCTTCATACACCAGCTGGTCGGCGCTCTGCGGCGTGCCGAGCTCATGGCGCCACACCTGATAAGGCAGTAGCGTTTGCTCATGCTTGCGCACGTAGTAGAGCGTGCGTGAATCGTTCGCCCAGGCGAAGCTGGAGGAGGTGTTATTCAGCACTTCTGGATACCAGCTCCCCTTCTCCAGGCAGCGAAAGCGGATGCCGTACTGACGCCGGGAGAGAAAGTCTTCCGCCAGCGCCATAACCCTGTTGTCAGGGCTGATATTAAGCGAGCCCATAGTGTAGAACTCGCTGTGCGAGGCGCGCTGGTTAGCATCCAGCAACAGCGTCCACTCATCGGTCACGGCATGCCCGGCGGGCTGGCGATAGTAGGCGGCATACTCGTTGCCGCTCTCATAGCGGCTCTGATAGCGATAGCCGTTATGCACGTAGGGAACGGAATGATCCTGCGGCGGCAGACGATCGACAATCTCTTTTAAAATCCGGTTCTGCAGCGGCTGCTGAGTCGCCATGATCTGCTTGCCGTAGTTATTTTCGGCGCGCAGATAGTCCAGCACCTCTTCATTTTCGCGCTTGTCGTCGCGCAGCCAGTAGTAATCATCCACGCGCGTTTCGCCGTGGAGGCGCATTTCATAAGGAATTTTTTTCGCAATGGGGGCCTGCATGCTCCGTCTCCCTGTTATTAATATCCTTTAAGGGTGGCATCAGGTGGCGGGGAAGCCAAATTTTTGTCGGTAACGCCTTGTTATTGCGGCCGCGCGGCGCGGCCGCGGTGGGCTTAATCGGCTGGGATGCGCGCTTTTTGCTCGCGCAGGTCGTTTTCAATGCCGTCACGCACGTCCTGGGGGATCTTGAGCGCGTCGCCGAGGGCGGTAAGGTAGCTGCGCTCCATAAAGTGATCGACGTCGATTGCTGCGCAGCTCAGGAAGTAGAGTTCCAGCGCTTCATCCTCGTTTTTCACGTCGGCAGCCAGCCAGGCGGGATCGAGCGGTCGATTGATCGCCTTCTGGATCAGCGCTTCCGCCTCCTCTCCGTAGCCCGACTCATGGATGCTGCGCTCGATGGCGGCGCGCTCGCGATCGTCGATATGGCCATCGCTTTTTGCGGCGAAAACCAGCGCCGTCACCAGCCGCTCGGCACGCTGATCCGCAGGGGTTTGCAGCTCACCGAAGCCAGCATCGGCCTGATGCGTGTCGCGCACGCGCTGTTTATATTTGTTCCACAGCACCGCACCGGCCGCCGCACTGCCGCCGATAATCAGCGCCTTGCCACCATACTCGGTTAGCAGTTTGCGCGACTTTTTACTGGCGATAAGCAAACCTGCCAGGCCACCCAGCGCGCCGGGTGCCAGCATATCCTGTAAACCTCCGTTGCCGCCGCTGTGACCTTTTTTTGTCAAAAGCGACTGAAGCTGCTGCAACAGGTTGTTCATGGCTTACTCCTTTTTTTGCGATAAGGCCTCTACTCTGCCTTACCGGGCGTCAGTTAACGTCAAGGTGAGAAAAGAGAGGCAAAGCAGCGAGGGATGAGAACGCAAACGTTTTCGTTTATACTGCGCGCGCGTTTTGACTCACAGGTGAAATTATGACGACTCTTGGAACTGCGCTGCGTCCGGCTGCGACGCGTGTCATGCTGTTAGGCTCGGGTGAGCTGGGTAAAGAAGTGGCGCTGGAGTGCCAGCGACTGGGTGTGGAAGTGATTGCGGTAGACCGCTACGCCGACGCGCCCGCGATGCATGTGGCGCACCGCAGCCACGTAATTAACATGCTTGACGGCGAGGCGCTGGCCGCGCTGATTGCGCAGGAAAAGCCCGATTATGTGGTGCCGGAAATCGAAGCGATCGCCACGGATAAGCTGATTGAGCTTGAGCAGCAGGGCCAGCGCATAGTGCCGACCGCGCGTGCCGCGCGCCTGACCATGAACCGCGAAGGCATTCGCCGTCTGGCGGCGGAAGAGCTGTCGTTACCGACCTCCAGCTACCGTTTCGCCGACAGCAAGGCGAGCTTCGAAGCGGCCGCGGCGGAGATCGGCTTCCCCTGCATCGTTAAGCCGGTGATGAGTTCATCAGGCAAAGGCCAGAGCTTTATCCGTGAAGCGAGCCAGCTCGACAGCGCCTGGGAATATGCCCAGCAGGGCGGACGCGCCGGTGCCGGCCGCGTGATTGTCGAAGGCGTGGTTAAATTCGATTTTGAGATTACGCTGCTCACCGTGAGCGCGGTCGACGGCCTTCACTTCTGCGCGCCGATTGGCCATCGCCAGGAAGATGGCGACTACCGCGAGTCCTGGCAGCCGCAGCAGATGAGCGACATTGCACTGCAGCGCGCGCAGGCGATCGCCGGCGAGGTGGTGAAAGCGCTGGGCGGCTACGGCCTGTTTGGCGTCGAGCTGTTTGTCTGCGGCGATGAGGTGATCTTTAGCGAAGTATCGCCGCGTCCGCACGACACCGGCATGGTGACTCTGATTTCGCAGGATCTCTCTGAGTTCGCCCTGCACGTACGCGCTTTTCTCGGCCTGCCGATCGGCGGCGTGCGCCAGTATGGCCCGTCAGCGTCGGCCGTTATTCTGCCGCAGCTGCACAGCCAGAATGTGCGGTTCGTCAACGTTGAGGCGGCGCTGGGCGCGGGCCTGCAGCTGCGCCTGTTTGGCAAGCCTGAAATCGCCGGTTCGCGCCGCCTTGGCGTCGCGCTGGCCTGCGGCGAAAACGTCGATGACGCTGTTGCGCGGGCTATCGCCAGCGCGGCGGCGGTAACGGTCGAAGGGTAATAAAGCCGCGGGAAATCATAATGCGGTGAGCGCCCTGCTCACCGCTGAGGCTTATTTCGCGCCTTCCACCGCTTCACGCGCCAGACGCGTAATGCGATCCCAGTCGCCCGACTCCAGCGCGTCGTTCGGCACCAGCCAGGAGCCGCCAATGCAGAGCACGCTTTTCAGCGCCAGATAGTCGCGATAGTTGGCGGGCGAAATGCCGCCGGTCGGGCAGAAGCGCACCTGCGGGAAGGGGCCGCCGATCGCCTGCAGCGCCTTGACGCCGCCGTTCGCTTCCGCGGGAAAGAACTTAAACTCGCGCAGGCCGTAATCCATGCCGGTCATCAGCTCGGAAACGGTGCTGATGCCGGGAATAAGCGGCACCGGTCCGTCCACCGCCGCCTTCAGCAGCGGCTCGGTAATGCCCGGGCTGATAACGAACTGCGCGCCCGCTTCGGTGACTTCCTGCAGCTGCTGGGTGTTGATCACCGTGCCTGCGCCGACAATGGCGTCCGGCACCTCTTTAATCATCAGGCGCAGCGCTTCCATCGCCACCGGCGTACGCAGCGTGACTTCCAGCACGCGAACGCCGCCAGCCACCAGCGCTTTCGCCATCGGCACCGCATGTTCCAGCTTGTTCACCACGATCACCGGCACTACAGGGCCAGTGGTCAGAATCTTTTCCGCACTTGTCTTCCAGTTCTTCATCAGTTCCCCTTGCTTATCCATACCGGCGTCAGCCGCGCGGCGCGCCATCAATGCGCCACTACCATACAGGATCGCCTTCCGCATCGTCTATCCGCCCGGCGCTATTTTTGAAACTGCGGTTCAGTTTCCTGCGGCAAGGCACAAAAAAGCCCGCACAGGGCGGGCTATTTTCAGGATTATTCGAACTCGTTCCAGGAACGGCCATCTCGCGTAATCATCGCGACGGAGGCCACCGGCCCCCAGGTCCCCGCCTGATAAGGCTTGGAGGAGTCGCCGTCGGCAGCCCAGGCGTCGATAATAGAGTCGACGTAGGTCCAGGCCGCTTCCACTTCATCGCGGCGCACGAACAGCGCCTGAATGCCGCGCATGCTCTCCAGCAGCAGACGCTCATAGGCGTCGGCCAGGTGCGACTGGTTGAAGGTTTCGGAGTAGCTCAGATCGAGCTTGGTGGTCTGCAGCTTATGCTTGTGATCCAGCCCCGGCACTTTGTTCAGGATCTCAATATCCACGCCCTCGTCCGGCTGCAGACGAATGGTGAGCTTGTTCTGCGGCAGTTCAGAGTAGGAGTCTTTGAACAGGTTCATCTCCGGGTTCTTGAAGTAAACCACCACTTCAGAGCATTTGGTCGGCAGACGCTTGCCGGTACGCAGGTAGAACGGCACGCCCGCCCAGCGCCAGTTGTCGATATCGACGCGAATGGCGACGAAGGTTTCCGTCGAGCTGGATTTATTGGCACCCTCTTCTTCCAGATAGCCCGGCACTTTTTTCCCCTGCACGAAGCCCGCGGTGTACTGGCCGCGCACCGTTTTTTCGCGCACGTTGGTCTGATCGATACGGCGCAGCGAGCGCAGCACTTTGACCTTCTCGTCGCGAATGGCGTCGGCGCTGAGGTCAGACGGCGGTGCCATGGCGATCATGGTCAGCACCTGCAGCAGGTGGTTCTGGATCATATCGCGCATCTGGCCCGCCTGGTCGAAATAGCCCCAGCGACCTTCAATGCCAACCTCTTCGGCCACGGTGATCTGCACGTGATCGATGGTGCGGTTGTCCCAGTTATTAACGAAAATAGAGTTAGCGAAGCGCAGCGCCAGCAGGTTGAGCACCGTCTCTTTGCCGAGGTAGTGGTCGATACGGAACACCTGGCTTTCGTCGAAGAACTCGCCGACCGCGTCGTTGATCTCTTTGGAGGTCTCCAGCGAGGTGCCGAGCGGCTTCTCCATTACCACACGCGCCGGTTTAGCGTTCAGCTTCGCCGCGCCCAGGCCTTTACAGATGGCACCGAAGGTGCTTGGCGGCATGGCGAAATAGTTGATGGTGGTGCGCTTTGCCTGATCGAGCATCTTGCCCAGTTTAGGGAAATGGGTAGTGTCGTTGACGTCGAGGTTGCAGAAGTCGAGGCGGCTGCTGAGTTTGTCCCACAGCGCTTCGTCGATCTTCTCCTTCATAAAGGTTTCCAGCGCTTCACGCACCACTTTGGTATAAGCTGCTTTGTCCCAGTCGGCGCGTCCCACGCCGATGATGCGGGTTTCCTCGTGGATCTGTCCCGCTTTTTCCAGCTGATACAGTGAAGGCAACAGTTTCCGGCGTGCAAGATCGCCTTTGGCACCGAAAATCACCAGATCGCATGCCTGGGCTGTTTGTGTTACCGCCATTTTCCTCTCCTCGTTGCAGGATGATCCCGTTGGCGTTTGCATCCTCATCCACCGGGTCCATGTTGTAATTTTCTTTCAGCACAATGTACTTATTTCAGGGAGTCAGGTAAACCGACTCTGTGCTGGTCCGCAGAGTTCACTCTGAACGGAATAAGGTGTGCCGATGTGATAGTGCGTGCGCTTTAACCCACTGTAGCCTTGCGGCCCATGGGCAACAAAATCGAATCCGGGTCAAATTATGACAAAAATTTCCCGCGCCAACTTATCCGTACTTGCGCGCAGTCAAGGCGAACAGGGTATATTCACGCTTTTATCCCCTCTCTGCCAGCCATTGCTGGCATCGATAAAAGCGATAACGGTCATCAGGTTATGAATACTCTGGAACAAATCGAGGCGCAGCTGGCCACCCTCAGTAAATCGGAACGCAAGGTCGCCGCGCGCATCCTCGCCGCCCCGCAGGAGGCGATCCACTCCAGCATCGCCCGGCTGGCGCGCGCCGCCGAGGTGAGCGAACCCACCGTTAACCGCTTTTGCCATCGGCTCGGCACGCGCGGCTTCCCGGACTTTAAACTGCAGCTGGCGCAGAGCCTGGCGAAAGGAGCAAGCTGGGTCAGCCGCGACGTTAATGACGATGACGACACCCGCGGCTACAGCCATAAGATTTTCGACTCGGCGCTGGCGGGGCTGCAGCAGGTGCGCGACCAGCTCGACCTTGCGGTGGTGCAGCAGGCGGTAACGGCGCTGTCGCAGGCGCAGAAAGTGGCGTTCTTTGGCCTCGGCGCCTCGGCGGTGGTGGCGCACGACGCCTTTATTAAGTTTCTGCGCTTTGATCTGCCGGTGGTCTGGTCAGAGGATATTGTGATCCAGCGCATGAGTTGTATAAATAGTCGCGCCGGGGACGTTTTTGTTTTGATTTCGCATACTGGCCGCACGAAAAATATGGTAGAACTGGCTCGCCTCGCTAGTGTAAACGGTTCCACCGTGATAGCCGTCACCTCTCCCGCTTCGCCGCTGGCAGAGGTCGCCACGCTGGCGCTCACGCTTGATGTCCCGGAAGATACCGATGTCTATCTGCCAATGGTTTCCCGCCTGACGCAACTCACCGTTATCGACGTGCTGGCAACCGGATTTATTCTCGCGCGCGGTGCCGCGTTTCGGGAAAACCTGAAGCGAGTAAAAGAGGCCTTAAAAGAGTCGCGTTTCGATAAGCCCTTCACCCAGGAAAACGCAGCGCAACAAAAAAATTAACATCACATTCACAATGTGAGTCGTATCACAGGCTCTGCTTCAGTTAGAATAACGATCACGCCCTGTCCACTTTAGGGGATACGCAAATTTGTCAACGGAGTCCTTCATGTCAAGACGTCTCAGAAGGACATTCCATAGGTGGTGTGACCTTAGGAGATCATAGGGTTAGACCATGTGTCAATCTCTTTGTGTCACTTCTTGTTGCTCTCTTTGTGTCGCAACTGTCGCTGAATAGCCTCACGCTTAGAGACCATAGGCATTACAAAAGGAGACTGAGGGTCCCCTTTCTGGTCAACTCAGCGGGGCCTATGGGGGATGTTTCGGGTATCATTATATTACATACCCTCTCAGATTTTTCTGGCAGATTCTTAAGGGTCTCCCTAAGTACCGACCCGTTTCAGTAAGTAGGCCAGCAAGAGATTCACCGCAGCTAACACAAGGTGATACTCATGGATGGTCTGTACGATAGCCAACATGATTTACCTCCTTGCCAGCACTTACTGGCCTTGTGTTATATCTGCGAGGCGCGTCATAGAGAGAACTGTCCGCGCCCTTTGAGTTCACCTGCTAAGTGTAGGGCCTCTATGTGGTCTAACCAATTGTGGGCATGTTGTATGCTCTCCACAATCTTTCGTCTTAATTTATCACCACACCAGATATAAGCCCTTAAGCGTCCATCAGGCATTAAATGAATACCTTTACGGTTACTCATTAGTTTCTTACGCAGTCTTCCAGACCAACTGGACGATGACGGGGAGTTTCACCTCTACGCCGTCTTTGTCTTCTGCTTTCGCATCAGCGACGATATCCAGCACACCGCGAGCCTCAATCACCCACGCAGAACGGGCAGCATCACGACTCATAGAGACCGGGAAGATATCGCCAGTGGATGCAGTACGGAATGACAGCATGGTGAAACGGCGAGGCACGAGGAACAGACCACGGTCAGCGCCACTGTAAGGCAGCACAGAGCAGCCAAATAGTGCTTCAGTGTCTTCTACGCCTGCACGTTGTGCGGCACGGTCCAGAATAGGCTCCAGAGAGGTCGGAATCAGTAGAGTATAATCACTCATGCCTGAGCCATAAGCAGTCTTCATGTTCACCGCCAGCAGGTCAATAATGTCCTCAGCGATATCCATCGGCTTACCTGTAGGTTTCTCTACAGTGACCTTCTCAGTCAGACCAGCAGTGTCCAGCAGTTCAGCGGAGTGAGACGCCATGTTAGACACGATATCCACCAGAGCTTGCTCAATGGCCTGTTGCAGTGAGAAGTAAGTGAAACCTGAAGTCTCCATGTGGATATCGTACAGACGCACTGAGTGATTGAACATCACGGCAGACTGTGCTTTATCGACAGTGATCATCTCACCAAACTTAACGGTAGTCTTTGGCTTATCTTTGGTCTCGTTATAGATAGAGGTCGGCTTAAACTTCACTGAGTTGTCAGCCAGAGAAGCCAGCATCAGAGGAGTTGGCTCAGTGCGATAAGGACGGGCCTCAGCACCTAAGCACTCATTGAGACGGTGGATAAACTCAGGGTCATTCAGAGAGTCATCCAGAGACCCAGCGAAAGCCTCAGCGTATGCCGATGCGTCAGTGAATGAAGTTACCAGCACTTCACCGCCACCATCTACAGCACCCTCAACAGGACCTACAGGGGCAACAGAAGCCATCTGCACCTGATTCCAGCCAGAGTCTTCATGTGCCGCTGTGGTTGCATGTGCGGTCTGTAACTGGATATTAGCCAGCGCCTGCTCTTTACGTTTCTTCTGTTCAGAGTTCAGAAAGAGGCCGTTAGCGTCTGCCATTGATGCACCTTTACCGTTACCCTGACCGATTGATTGACCTTTAATGTTGCTCATGTTGTGTTCTCCTTGCCAGCTTACTGGCCTTATACGAATTGATTAACTGAGACCCACTCTTGCGGGTCCCTTTGTGTGTGTGTTCTTGTGTTGTCCAGCGTGATTAGAACAGTGCGTCACCCTTACGGAATGCAGCAATGTTACGGGCTTGACGGGCTTTGCGTTCAGCAACAGCCTTTTCGATTTCTTCAGGACTCGCAAAGATAGAATCGATGCGCTCTTGATGGGCCTTAGCTTCTGCCTGACGCTGTGCGATAGCCTGACGGTTCGCCTGTAAGTGCTCAGCAAAGATACGGCTGTACTCGCCATAACCCTGTGTAGACATTCCAGCGATATGCATTGGCTCTAAGACAGACACAATGGCCCCGTGGTTAGTGCCAGCAGCGTTCAGCATGGTCACTACTTGAATCTCACGGAAATACTCCTCAGTCATTGAGTGACCATACAGAGTTACTTCCTTTGCCTCAGCGTCATAGCTCAGGGCGTTATGTTTGGTAATCAGATATTTAATAGGCATGATGGGCCTCCTTAAGTTTTGAATTAGGGTAGGCTCTTATCGGTCGCGCAGGGTTAGCCCTACGGTCTCTCCGCATCAGTCAAGCCAGAATGAGTTAAAGTGTTCTTAGTGAATCAGCGGTCGCTTAAGACCAGAGAGGACACATGCCTGTGCTAACTGAGCGCGGCTGTAGCGGCTCCTGTTGCTTTCATCAAGTGGCGGTAGGCCCAGCATACTGACCATCTCAGCGGTAGGCACAGAGAGCCACCCAAGAGCCTTACGGCCTACAGGTGTCTTTGTGTCTAACTGGTGAGGTAACGAAATAATACCCCCGCGATTCGCCGCATCCTTTAGTTCAGACATGAGGCGCCTCCAATGAATCCGAGGGTTAACACTGCCTGTAGAATCTCTAAGAGTTGAGGGACAGTAATCATGATTAAAAATCCCCCAATGCTTTCATGCCGTTGAACAGCATGGCCTCTACAAGAGACGCAGGGACACCGTGTCGCTTACTCAGCACATCACACAGGTTAAGCACTTCGTGGCGCTTAGGGTTCCCATAGAGAATGTGGCGGTCGATATCGGACAGTAGGTCCTTACCCTTACGGGCAAACTCTTCAGTGATACGTGAGCGTAACTCAGAGTCGATTGAGTGATTATCAGAGACACCAGAGATAAACGCTCCAGACTTACGGATAGATGGTAAGACTTCCTTTGTGACCCACTTACGGAAACGCTGTGCGGATTCCAGCTTAGAGCCAAACACAAGGTTATACACATCGGACTCGTTGATGACCTTAAGGCGGCTATCTAAACTACCCCTCATTTCGGGGGATAGATTGGCTGCTTCCTCACAGTGTTTTGCTACTGCCTGGTCCGGTCGTTTATACCCAAGAGCCTTAGCAACATCTTTAGCGATAAACCACGGGTCATTATCAATAATAACTGAGCGTACCTCGTTAGATTCAAATACGTTGGTGATAATTGAATTACTCATAGTGTGATTTCCTTTTAAATATGCACCCTAAGCCGCACCCCACTGACCTACACAAAGACCCCACACAAGGGAGACCAGCAGGACAAAGGGTGCACATTTAGAATGACTTTGTGATTGATGATAAGTGTCTTGCGGTGACACGGTTGAATACTCATAGCGTCTATTTCACCCGGTTTGAATAAAGGGTGTCTACTGGACGGGTATTAATAAAGAGGCCCGCTTGTCACCCTGATAGTGTTACAGAGGCGGGTCTTATTTAATTGGCTTCGCTGAGAATGTGGGTTGATATTACTCGTAGATTCACAATAGATTACGGGTCCACACATTATTCATCTAACGCCACTTACTGCACATCGTAGGGCTACCTTCCAAAGTTTCCCCTTCTCTTTGTAGTCACCACTATAAGACCACCTACAGCCCTCCTGTTAATGCGCTTGTGTCTGGCTTACTGAATCCACGAGGGACACAGGGCGAGGCTTACAGAGGCGCTTACAGGAGGACTGAGGGACCACACAATGATGACTATCAAGAGGTCGCGTGACAGTGAGCTAATCAGTTAGCTATGACAGAGGCGACATTGATACAAGAAACCAATCTGAAAGGAGAGCGACACATCATAACAACGTATCATAAAGGGTCACCCACTTAGCGACCGACAAAAGTTAACTACGTGGGTTCCCTTGAGTTACGTTCTCAAGTTTTAAGCGATGGGAATAAATACGCTGAAATTTATCTGTCTCCCAATAGTGAGTCGCATGGATTTGACAGGGTGGAATCACTGGACATGTGACCATGCTTTACCCTTTCGGATAGCTGAGACCAGTTGTCGAGTTACTCCTAATTCACGGGCTAACTCTGAGCCGCTCTTATGGCCCACACTGTCGAGAATATATCGGACAGCACCCTCTGATAGCTTTGAGTGGGCATTGCGCTCACCCTGTCGCATAGAGTGCTCAACTGTTTTAAACTTTCTGACAGCCATTAATATGACCTCCTGTAAACTAACGGCAATACTTAGCGACCCCTCGATAAAGAACAACAGGGCATCTCAAAGTGTTACTTAATGAGGATGGGTAATAATGATAACGACCATCCAATCTTAAAGAGATAAACATTAAGTGAAACTAAAAGATAACTTAGAGATATACTTGATGTTTACTCTTAGAGAAGATTGATAATTATAATTACAATCAATCTAAACTATTAGAGTCTTTAAGAATAACCTTTGGTCTTAACCCTAAGAATAACTCAGAGTTTTAACCAAAGGATTATCTTTAAGTTAGGCTGAGGTCTGAGCGTTAAACCCCTTCACAGTTTAAGCCAGTGATTGGCATACCGTCGATACTCACCGTGCTCTATAGACAGAGGCAACATATAGTCGCTTGTCGTAGCAAGTGTGGACACCCCTGAGTCCAACGTATCGAGGTATTCAGATTTCATTTAGTGACCTTCTGATTCGGTCATGTGGTGAGAACAGAAAGTTTTCTGTCTGTCCTTCCAATAGTGAGTCGCATGGAAACTTGTTGACACTCAGCGATTCGTCAGGGTCTTCTCTAAGGCTTCCCTCATGAGTCCCACACTCTTAGCCTTCCCATAGAGACCAAAAGTAATAGACTGATTGGCATGGCCTAACACGTCCTGAGCGACACTCTCATAGACACCTGCTTGTTTCAATAGGGTAGCCAGTGTGTGCCTCAGTGAGTGCAACACAAGATCACCTGTGCGGTCTGGTAGTGCGTTAGGCAGTACCTTCTCATTGAACCACTTACTTGCTACATCACGACTCATTGAGAACACAGGGACACCAGCAGGGACCTCAGCGACAAACTCCCGGAACTCTTTGAGGCTGAAACCCTGAGCACCATCAATGAGCGGGACGATGCGGGCAGACGCTTTAGTTTTGAGGGTCTTCTCTCCGGTGTCGTTAATGTCGATGCACAGACCAGCACCCTCAACCTCTACGATATCCTCTCTGGTTAACTGAGTGAGTTCCCCACATCGAGCACCAGTGATAACCGCAAGCTGTCCGAATAGCTTCTTATTGAGTTCTCTCTCGTTGGTAATGGTAACCACCACCTTAGACAGTTCATCCTCTGAGAATGCTCTCCGTGAAGACTCAACGCCTTTAACCTTGAGACCCTTTGTGTAGTCGTGGCTGATATGTCCATTCAGTCTGGCCCAATTGATGCAAGCACAGAGCTTAGCCAGTAGCTTATTAACCGTAGACAATGCGAGACCCTCAGCAATCATAGCGTCACGGATAGTCACTACCTGTGCTCTCGTGTGGGTCTTCCAGTCAACACCCTGAGTGAACCGAGTGAGCGTCTTATGGGCGCTGTTAATGTCTGCCTGTGAGGCTGGCTTTAGGTTAATGCTGTGCTCACCTCTATAGATTGATGATAATTCATCCCAATACAGACGCTCCTCTGTGGATTCTGTAGGACTATCACCCTGCTCATCTTTCAGAATCGCTGTAGCGTTGTCTGTTGTACTATCTAACTGAGACAATATAGAGAGCAGCGGCTTAGTGTCACCACTATGGACCCTCGCCTGTGCCGCTGTGATAACCTCCAGCGCTTTCACTATGTGCTCTTGCTGGTGGACTGACAGAGAACCCTGAGCCAGAGTCTTAAGGTCTGCCTTAGCGTCTCCCAAATGGTCAACCTCCAGACCAGACCAATAGTCACCCACCTTGTCAGTGAGTAACGTTAAGGCCATAGACTTAAGGTGTCCATTGAGTTCCTCAGTGGTCGCCTCATTGTTATCCAACAGGAACGCCTTAGCGGTCGCTGCAAGTTCTTTCATTCGCGTCATAGCTTCCTGCCTATTCGTAGTGCGGAGACCAATAGATATTAAAGGAACCACTGAGCCGACTCTACGTAGCCGCATCGTATAGCGTCCAGAGGACTTACGGCGCACTAACTGAGGGACAGCAAGGGAACTCAGGGAGATAGCCTTAGAGAGGCTTACAGCGGTCTCTGTGTGGACTGTAGGTGTGGTGGTCATAATCATTATTAGCAACCACCCTCTATACCAGTAAGCGGGTCTTTGAGTGTCAGACATTGAGTTGTCATTGTGTCCACCTTATGATGATGATTACCTTGTGTCATCTTTGGGGCGCTGTTTGTGTCACTTACTGTCTTCTCAGTTAGTGAGTCGTATGGATTGACTCAGAGAGGACAAACAGATAGGGACACAGAGAGACCCACATATAGTGGCTTAAGGACCACCAAAACACTACATATAGTGGTGAGACCCTTAGCACACTGCTATCACCACTTAAGGACAACCTCAATGACTCGACGTCTCAGAAGAACCAAAATCGTTACAACCCTCGGCCCGGCAACAGACCGCGATAATAATCTGGAAAAAATCATCGCCGCAGGCGCAAACGTTGTGCGACTCAACTTCTCTCACGGCACACCGGAAGATCATCAGCTGCGCGCGAACAAAGTGCGCGAAATCGCGGCGAAACTGGGTCGTCACGTGGCGATTCTGGGCGACCTGCAGGGACCAAAAATTCGCGTCTCCACATTTAAAGAGGGCAAAGTGTTCCTCAACGTGGGCGACCGCTTCCTGCTCGACGCCAGCCTGAGCAAAGGCGAAGGCGATAAAGAGAAAGTCGGCATCGACTATAAAGGCCTGCCGGAAGATGTGGTGCCGGGCGATATCCTGCTGCTTGACGATGGGCGCGTGCAGCTGAAGGTGCTGGAAGTCCAGGGCATGAAGGTGTTCACCGAAGTCACCGTCGGTGGCCCGCTCTCCAACAATAAAGGCATTAACAAGCTCGGCGGCGGCCTGTCGGCAGAAGCGCTCACCGAGAAAGACAAAGCGGATATTATTACCGCCGCGAAAATCGGCGTCGACTATCTGGCGGTCTCATTCCCGCGCAGCGGCGAAGATATGAACTACGCCCGTCGCCTGGCGCGTGAAGCGGGCTGCGAAGCGCAGCTGGTGGCGAAAGTGGAGCGCGCCGAAGCGGTCGCGACGCAGGAAGCGATGGACGATATCATTCTCGCCTCCGACGTCGTGATGGTAGCGCGCGGCGACCTGGGCGTTGAAATCGGCGATCCTGAGCTGGTTGGCATTCAGAAGGCGCTGATCCGCCGCGCTCGCCAGCTGAACCGTACTATCATTACCGCGACGCAGATGATGGAGTCGATGATCACTAACCCGATGCCGACGCGCGCCGAGGTGATGGACGTCGCCAACGCCGTGCTCGACGGCACCGACGCCGTAATGCTCTCGGCGGAAACCGCCGCCGGTCAATATCCGGCCGAGACCGTTTCCGCAATGGCGAAGGTCTGCCTGGGCGCGGAAAAGATCCCAAGCGTCAACGTCTCCAAACACCGTCTGGAGGTCACCTTCGACAATATCGAAGAGGCGATCGCCATGTCGGCAATGTATGCAGCGAACCATCTGCAGGGCGTAACCGCGATTATTACCATGACCGAGTCCGGCCGTACGCCGCTGATGACCTCGCGTATCACTTCCGGCCTGCCGATTTTCGCCATGTCGCGTCATGAGCGCACGCTGAACCTGACGGCGCTCTACCGCGGCGTAACGCCGGTCATGTTCAACAGCGACAACGACGGCGTGGTGGCGGCGCACGATGCGATCAATCTGCTGCGCGACAAGGGCTTCCTCGTCTCCGGCGATCTGGTTATCGTGACCCAGGGCGACGTAATGGGCGCGACCGGCACCACCAATACCAGCCGGGTGCTGCGCGTCGACTAACGCCGCACTCGCTGTAACCCACGCTGTAAATAACGCGACTGCCTGGCGGTCGCGTTTTATTTTTCTTAAAAGGAGTCTGGATGCCCCGCTATCAACCGGTCAGCAAACTGACAGCAGGTCTGCTGCTGTTTCCGCTGGCGCTGGTGCTGTTTGAATTTGCCACCTATATCGCCCACGACATGATCCAGCCCGGCATGCTGCTGGTGACGCAGGAGTTCAGCGTCGGGCCAGAGTGGGTCTCGACCTCGCTCACCGCCTATTTGCTGGGCGGCGTGGTGCTGCAGTGGCTGCTGGGCCCGCTCTCCGATAAATTCGGCCGCCGTCCGGTCATGCTGGGCGGCATTCTCTTTTTTATTCTGGCCTGCGTGCTGACCACCTGGGTCGGCTCGATCAGAGAGTTTGTTGCGCTGCGCTTTATTCAGGGCATCAGCCTCTGCTTTATCGGCGCGGTCAGCTATGCGGCGATTCAGGAAGCCTTTGACGAGGCGCTGGCGGTGCGGGTGATGGCGCTGATGGCAAACGTCGCGCTGCTGGCGCCGCTGGCTGGACCGCTGGCGGGCGCCGCCTGGCTGACGGTGGCGAGCTGGCGCAGCATGTTCTGGCTGTTCGCCCTGCTCAGCGCCCTCGCCTTTATTATTTTGTGGCGGGTGATGCCTGAAACCGCCGGCGACCGCAGCCACTCCATTGCGCTGCCGCAGCTGGCGCGCACCTACCGCAGGCTGGCGCGCGACCGAATGGTGATGCTGGGATCGTTCGCGATCGGGCTGGTGTTTATCCCCATCCTGACCTGGGTGGCGCTCTCGCCGGTGATCCTGATGCATGAAGAGCAGCTGTCGCGGATGCACTATGCGCTGCTGCAGCTGCCGGTGTTTCTGGCGATGATCGCCGGGAATATTACGCTGGGCAAGCTGGCGGGACGCGTGCCCATTGAGCAGCCGGTGGTGTTCGCCGCCTGGCCGATCCTGACGGGCCTGGGCATCGCGCTGCTGGCGAACCTGCTGGACAGCCACAGCTATCTCTTCCTGACCGCCGGGCTGAGTCTTTACGCCTTTGGCGCGGGCATGGTTAACGCCGGGCTCTATCGCCTGACGCTTTACGCCAGCGACGCGGGCAAAGGCAGCGTGGCGGCGATGCTGGGGATGATCAGTATTCTGACGCTGGCGACTGGCATCGAACTGGCGAAAAGCGGCTACTTCAGCGGCGGCACGCCCTGGTTTAGCCTGATCAACTTTATCAGCGGCGTGCTCTGGTTTGTGCTGGTGACGCTGTTCCTGCGCGAACGCAAGCGCCGCGCGCGGGTAACGGCGCTGTCATAAACGCTGGGGCAGCACGCCCAGCCGTTTGCGAACCGGAAATAAGCGAACGGCTTGTCCAGGGCGCCAGGCGTCCCGCGACAGGGACTAAACGCCGGGAGCGTTTTGAACCACGCCGCACGCTGGACCCTTTCCGGGCGCACCTCAGGGTAAGGTGCCCGTTTGCGCGGGCCGGGCGCGCATGAATGCACTGGGCGTTGCCATCGAGCCAGACCCTTCCCGCGTCAGCACACTATCAGTAAAAAGGGCCGCAATTGCGGCCCTTTTGCTATTTACGCGGATAAAGCTCTTTGCGCTTATAGGGCTCGATATCGCCCTCTTTGCGCGTCTTCAGCAGCTTCAGAATCCAGGTATACTGCTCGGGATGGGGCCGCACAAAGACCTCCACCTCTTCATTCATGCGGCGCGCCAGCGTGCGGTCGTCAGCGTCCAGCAGATCGTCCATCGGCGGACGCACAAAGATTTCCAGCCGGTGCGTCTCGCTGTTGTAGACCGGGAAGAGCGGCACCACGCGCGCGCGGCATACCTTCATCAGGCGGCCAAGCGCCGGCAGCGTCGCTTTGTAGGTCGCGAAGAAATCGACAAATTCGCTGTGTTCGGCGCCGTGATCCTGATCGGGCAGATAGTAGCCCCAGTAGCCCTGACGCACTGAGCTGATAAACGGCTTAATGCCGTCGTTGCGGGCGTGCATACGGCCGCCGAAGCGGCGACGCACGCTGTTCCAGACGTAGTCGAGCAGCGGATCGCTCTGGTTATGAAACATCGCCGCCATCATCTGCCCTTCTGAGGCGAGCAGCATCGCGGGGATATCCACCGCCCAGCCGTGTGGCACAAGAAAAATAACGTTCTGCTTCTCCGCCTGCAGCCGATCGATAATATCGCGGCCGTGCCAGTCTACGCGCTGGCGCACGCGCGCCGGATCGCGCATGCCGAGTTCCGCCATCATCGCCATTGCCTGCGGCGCGGTGGCGAACATCTCATCGACGATCTCACCGCGCTGCGCTTCGCTCAGCTCCGGCAGGCAGTAGTAAAGATTGATAAGGGCGCGGCGGCGAGCGCCTTTTGCCAGTTTCCCCGCCATTCTTCCCAGCCGGCCAAGCAGCGGATCGCGCACCTGCGCCGGCAGCAGCGCCATACCCGCCAGCGCGCCTATCGCCAGCCAGCTGCCCCAGTATTTCGGTTTCAGGAAAGAACGTTCAAAAACGGGAATAAATTCAATATTCTTTTTTTTCGGGGTTTCCATGCACTCGCCTCAATCAATGACGCGCTAATGATAGTGGCGACAGGTAAATTTGCAATCCCCGGCGCGGAGTGAAAAAAAAACCGACGCGTTATGCGTCGGTCTGGTGGCGTGTCGTCAGGCTTACTCGAAGCGCAGCAGCGGCAGGCTGGTTTTGACCTGCGCCATATAGTCGCTGCGATCTTTACCGGTCAGCCCTTCCATGCGCGGCAGCTTCGCCGTCAGCGGATTGACCGCCTGGTTATTGATCCAGATTTCAAAATGCAGATGCGGCCCGGTGGAGCGGCCGGTATTGCCCGACAGTGCGATGCGGTCGCCGCGCTTCACCTTCTCGCCCGGCTTCACCAGCACTTTCTTCAGGTGCATATAGCGCGTCATATACTGGCGGCCGTGACGAATGGCGACATAGTTGCCCGCCGCGCCGCCGTTTTTCGCCATGACCACTTCGCCGTCGCCAACCGCCAGCACCGGCGTGCCGACCGGCAGCGCAAAGTCGACCCCTTTATGGGGCGCAATGCGGCCCGTTACCGGGTTCAGACGACGCGGATTGAAGTTAGAGGAGACGCGATACTGTTTCACGGTCGGGAAGCGCATAAACCCGCGCGCCAGCCCGGAGCCGTTGCGGTCGTAGAACTTGCCGTCTTCGGCGCGGAAAGCGTAGTAGTCTTTGCCGCCGGAGCGCAGGCGCACGCCAAGCAGCTGGCTCTGCGCGCTTTTGCCATCGAGCATTTCGCGCGACATCAGCACGCTAAACTGGTCGCCGGCGCGCAGCTTGCGGAAATCCATCTGCCACTGTAGCGCTTTAATCACCGCGCTGGCTTCGCTGCTGGTCAGGCCGGCGCGCTGCGCGCTGGCGGCGAAACTGCCGCGCACTTCGCCTTTCAGCACGCTGTTCTGCCACTCGCCTTTTTGCATCTCGGACTTCATGGTAAACGCGCCGTTATTACCGCGCTGATAAGTGCGCGTTTCACGACGGTTTATCTCCCAGGTGAGAGACTGCAGGCTGCCATCTTCGGTCAGGGTCCAGCTCAGCTGCTGGCCAACCTGCAGGTTACGCAGCGCTTTATCGCTGCTTACCAGCGCGTTGATATCGCCCAGCTCAATGCCATACTGATTCAGGGCGCTGCTCAGCGTATCGCCGGAAGAGACGGTGTATTCGTGGGTGCCCGCCACGTCCGGCACATCGCTGTCGATGTCGTCGGCAGGCAGTTCCTCTTCCGGTTCGGAAGTGGTTTGATCGATGGGTTCGCTGGCCTCAGGCAGCAGCGTACGCAGCTGGTTTTTATCGAGTTCGATGCTTTTAACAATCGGCATCGCATCATCGGCGGGATGGTAAACGTAGGGACGCCAGACGGCAACGGCCAGCGTCACAACGGTTAAAGACCCCAGCATAACGCGGTGGGGGCGCGGCAAATTATTAAATGCGAGGGCGACAGAGCGGGCTATCTGCTGCACTTTTACCTATTCCTCATGCTCCATTCAGGCAGCTCGCATACTGGCCTGACAGCTGTGAAAGGAACTTCACGTAGCTGTCCTGACTTAGGCTGATATTCGTCCCCAGCGGATCCAGCGTGCCTTTACGCACGTTAGTTCCACGGGCAACCGCATCGATGACGGCTGGCCTGAACTGTGGCTCAGCAAAGACGCAAACGGCCTTCTGCTCAACCAACTGTGTTCGTATTTGATGTAGACGCTGAGCGCCCGGCTGAATTTCAGGGTTTACGGTAAAATGCCCGCTGGGCGAAAGGCCGTAGTGTTTTTCAAAATAGGTGTAAGCGTCATGAAAAACGAAATACCCTTTGTTGCTGACCGGCGCGAGCTGCGCGCTAATGTGCTTGTCGGTAACCGCCAGTTCGCTTTCGAACTGCTGGAGATTAGCGTCAAGTTTGGCTTTGCTTTCGGGCATAAGTTCCAATAATTTTCCATGGATTGCAACCGCTGCTAGCCTGGATATTTGCGGCGACAACCACAGATGCATATTAAACTCGCCATGGTGGTGATGATGTTCCGCTTCCTCATCCCCACTGTCGCCCTGGTGAGCCGCCTCTTCATCATGGTGATCGTCGTCATCTCCCCCCTTCAGCAACAGCGGCTTTACCGCCTGCATATCGGCGATCTGAAGGTTTTTAGCGGCGGGTAATTCGGCGGCCGGTTTAGTCATAAAGGCTTCCATCTCTGGGCCAATCCACACAACTAAGTCTGCGTTTTTTAAGCGTTTTACGTCAGAAGGACGCAGCGAATAGTCATGCTCCGACGCGCCATCCGGCAGCAGCACATCCACCGGCGTTACGCCGTCGGCAATAGCGGCGGCGATAAAACCAAGCGGCTTCACCGAGGCGACAACATTAGCCTGCGCAGGAAGGGCGGAAAGGGTTGCGAGCGCCAGCGCAGAAAGGGTAAAAACCGTACTCTTTTTAATGTGTAACATAATGCATCATTCCATCGTGACCTGGGGATGGGATGTGATATTATAACATTCGAAATTCTGTGCAACCTGTAAATATCATGACCCCACTCGTCACACTTGAAAACATTTCCGTGCATTTTGCACGACGTCCTGTGCTCTCAGGCATCAGCCTGAAGCTACTGCCTGGACGCATACTTACGCTGCTCGGCCCCAACGGCGCGGGCAAATCTACGCTGGTGCGCGTGGTGCTGGGGCTGCTGGCGCCGACCGCTGGTCAGGTCGAGCGCAATCCGGATCTGCGCATCGGCTACGTGCCGCAAAAACTGCATATCGACCCGACCCTGCCGGTTACCGTCGAGCGTTTTATGCTGCTGACGCGCGGCGCGAAGCGTGCCGATGTGCTGCCGGCGCTGAAGCGCGTGCAGGCGGGCCATCTGCTGAATGCCCCGCTGCAGAAGCTCTCAGGCGGCGAAACGCAGCGCGTGCTGCTGGCGCGCGCCCTGCTCAATCAGCCGCAGCTGCTGGTGCTGGACGAACCGACGCAGGGCGTCGACGTTAACGGCCAGGTCGCGCTCTACGATCTGATCGACCAGCTGCGCCACGAGCTTAACTGCGGCGTGCTGATGGTCTCTCACGATCTGCATCTGGTGATGGCGAAAACCGACGAGGTGCTCTGCCTGAATCACCATATCTGCTGCTCCGGCACGCCGGAAGCGGTATCGCAGCATCCCGAATTTATCGCCATGTTCGGCCCGCGCGGCGCGCAGCAGCTCGCTATCTACCGTCATCACCATAATCACCGTCACGACCTTCAGGGACGTATCGTTTTACGCAGAGGACAGGGTCCATCATGATTGAGTTGTTACTACCGGGCTGGCTGGGCGGCGTGATGCTGGCGCTGGCGGCCGGTCCGCTGGGGTCGTTCGTGGTCTGGCGCAAGATGTCCTATTTTGGCGATACCCTGGCGCACGCTTCGCTGCTGGGGGTTGCGTTTGGCCTGCTGCTGAACGTGAATCCCTACTACGCCGTTATCCTGGTGACCGTCTGCCTGGCGCTGGGGCTGGTGTTTCTTGAACGCCGTCCGCATCTGGCGATCGATACGCTGCTGGGGATTATGGCGCACAGCGCGCTGTCGCTGGGTCTGGTGGTGGTGAGCCTGATGTCTAACGTGCGCGTCGATCTGATGGCCTATCTGTTTGGCGATCTGCTGGCGGTGACGCCGGAGGATTTATGGGTGATGGGCGCGGGCGTGATGGTGGTGCTGGCGGTAATGGCGTCGCAGTGGCGCGCGCTGCTGTCGATGACCATTAGCCCGGAGCTGGCGCAGGTCGACGGGGTGAATATTCAGCGTACCCGCCTGATCCTGATGCTGGTAACGGCGCTGACCATCGGCGTGGCGATGAAGTTCGTTGGCGCGCTGATCATCACATCGCTGCTGATCATTCCCGCCGCCACGGCGCGCCGCTTTTCGCGTTCGCCGGAGCAGATGGCGGGCCTGGCGGTGGTAGTCGGCATCGTTGCCGTCTCGGGCGGCCTCACCTTCTCCGCCTTCTACGATACCCCGGCCGGTCCGTCGGTGGTGCTGTGCGCCGCGCTGCTGTTTATTCTCAGCATGGCGCGCAGACCCGCCGTCTGATGGACCCGGCTTACTCGTCGCGCGCCATGCCGAAGTGACGATAAGCGTGCTGCGTGGCCATACGGCCGCGCGGCGTGCGCTGAATAAAGCCCTGCTGGATCAGGAAGGGCTCAATCACATCCTCGATGGTTTCCCGCTCTTCGCCAATAGCCGCCGCGAGGTTATCCAGCCCTACCGGACCGCCGGTGAACTTGTCGATAATCGCCAGTAGCAGCTTGCGATCCATATAGTCAAAGCCTTCGCTGTCGACGTTAAGCATATCCAGCGCGCTGGCCGCGACGTTGCCGCTCATTTCGCCGTTGGCGCGCACTTCCGCGAAGTCGCGCACGCGGCGCAGCAGGCGGTTAGCGATACGCGGCGTGCCGCGCGCGCGCTGCGCCACTTCCCGCGCGCCCTCTTCGCTCAGCGGCAGGCCCAGACAGGCGGCGCTGCGGCTGACGATATGCTGCAGATCCGGCACGTTGTAGAACTCCAGGCGCTGTACGATGCCGAAGCGGTCACGCAGCGGCGAGGTCAGCGAACCGGCGCGCGTGGTGGCACCGATCAGGGTAAACGGCGGCAGGTCGAGCTTGATCGAACGCGCGGCCGGGCCTTCGCCGATCATAATATCCAGCTGGTAATCTTCCATCGCCGGATAGAGCACCTCTTCCACCACCGGTGACAAACGGTGGATCTCATCGATAAACAGTACGTCGTGCGGCTCAAGGTTGGTGAGCATCGCCGCCAGATCGCCCGCCTTCTCCAGCACCGGCCCGGAGGTAGTGCGCAGATTGACGCCCATTTCATTAGCGACGATATTGGCCAGCGTGGTTTTCCCCAGCCCCGGCGGGCCGAAAATCAGCAGGTGATCCAGCGCATCACCGCGCAACTTCGCCGCCTTGATGAATATTTCCATCTGCTCGCGCACCTGCGGCTGGCCCACGTACTCCGAGAGCAGCTTAGGGCGGATAGCGCGGTCAAGACTCTCTTCTTCGTTATAGCTGGCAGCAGAGACCAGACGGTCGGCTTCGATCATGACTTACCTCAAATGGCGGCGCGCAGAGCTTCTCGGATCAGGGTTTCGCAGTCTGCGTCAGGTTTGCCAACCTTGCTTATCATACGGCTGGCTTCCTGCGGTTTATAACCCAGCGACACCAGCGCCGCAACCGCTTCGGCCTCGGCGTCGTTGCTTTCCGGCTCGGCATGCGGCGCGGTAAGCGTAAAGGCGGATTCGCCGGAGAAGAGGTCGCCATGCAGCCCTTTAAAGCGGTCCTTCATCTCAACCACCAGACGCTCGGCGGTTTTCTTGCCAACGCCCGGCAGCTTGATCAGCGCGGCGATCTCCTCTTTCTCCACCGCCGTCACGAACTGCTGCGCCGACATGCCGGAGAGGATCGCCAGCGCCAGCTTAGGCCCGACGCCGTTGGTTTTAATCAGCTCGCGAAACAGCGCGCGCTCTTGTTTGTTGTTGAAGCCGAACAGCAGCTGCGCGTCTTCACGCACCACAAAGTGGGTAAAAATCACCGCTTCATGGTTCAGTTCAGGCAGCTCATAAAAACAGGTCATCGGCATATGCACTTCATAACCCACGCCGTGCGCTTCGATCAGCACCAGCGGCGGCTGCTTTTCCAGAATGTTGCCCCGTAAACGACCTATCACCTGAACGCTTCCTTAATAAACGAATGTGGCGGGATTTATAACATAAAAAAGGCTGGATGAATATCCAGCCTGATACGTAACGCGGTGCAGTCGCCTAGCCTGAGCGCAGACGCCCGCGCGTCAGCAGCAGTTTGCTGTCGCTGATGCGCGTCGCGTTCTGACTGACGTGGCAGTGCGTAATGGCGATCGCCAGCGCATCGGCGGCGTCCGCCTGCGGGTTGGCGGGCAGCTTAAGCAGCGTGCGCACCATATGCTGCACCTGGCTCTTCTCCGCGCCGCCGGTGCCGGTGACGGTCTGCTTCACCTGGCGGGCGGCATACTCAAAGACCGGCAGGTCAAGGTTGACCGCCGCGACAATTGCCGCGCCGCGCGCCTGCCCCAGCTTAAGCGCTGAATCGGCGTTCTTCGCCATAAAGACCTGCTCAATGGCGAAATAGTCCGGCGAAAACTGGGTGATGATTTCCGTTACGCCCGCATAGATCAGCTTCAGACGCGCCGGCAGCTCGGTGGTATTGGTGCGGATACAGCCGCTGCCCAGATAGCTGAGCTGGCGGCCGGTTTGACGGATCACACCGTAGCCGGTCACGCGCGAGCCGGGGTCGATGCCCAGAATTATCGCCATGCCGACTCTCCGGTGCGCGGGCTAAAGAGAAACGCCATTACAGCGTTTCCGCGACCTCATCGGAGATCTCGCCGTTATGGTAGACTTCCTGCACGTCATCGCAGTCTTCCAGCATGTCGATCAGGCGCAGCAGCTTCGGTGCCGTTTCGGCGTCCAGCTCAGCTTTGGTCGACGGGATCATGGAGACTTCGGCGGAGTCCGCTTTCAGGCCGGTGGCTTCCAGTGCGTCGCGCACCGCGCCCAGCTCTTCCCATGCGGTAAAGACGTCGATGGCGCCGTCATCATAGCTCACCACATCTTCCGCGCCCGCTTCCAGCGCCGCTTCCATCACGCTGTCCTCATCCTGGCCCGGTGCGAAGGAGATCACGCCCTTCTTGCTGAACAGGTAAGAGACAGAGCCGTCGGTGCCGAGGTTGCCGCCCGTTTTGGTGAAGGCGTGACGCACTTCGCCCACGGTACGATTACGGTTGTCGCTCAGGCACTCCACCATCACGGCCGAGCCGCCAGGGCCGTAGCCTTCGTAGATGATGGTTTCCATATTGGAGTCATCTTCACCGCCCACGCCGCGCGCGATAGCGCGGTTCATGGTGTCGCGCGTCATGTTGTTGGACAGGGCTTTGTCCATTGCGGCGCGCAGACGCGGGTTGGAGGCGGGGTCGCCGCCGCCCAGCTTAGCAGCGGTAACCAGTTCACGAATAATTTTGGTGAAGATTTTACCGCGCTTGGCGTCCTGTGCCGCTTTACGGTGTTTGGTGTTCGCCCACTTACTATGACCAGCCATCTTGCATATTCTCCGATCTTTGACATCGCACGGGCTATCTTGCTGGCAATCTCGCCTTCCGGCAGTGCTCGCAATCCTCACGTACAAGAGTACGCTCCGGTTGCTGCGCGCTGGCGGCAGCCGACCTCGCTGCGCCGATAACGCCCGACGCGTTAAGTTTTAAGGCGCAGTTCTGTGGGAGCTGCACCAATTTTCTTCAATCCAGACTGCCACCAGAACGACGGCCGGCAGCTAAATAAATTCTTCAATCGCCTGGCGATTGCTCCAGGACTTGGTCAGGGCTGCGGCGGCGGCGGGATCGAGCCAGCGCGCGGCGAGATGCTCGCTGAGCGTCGGCTGCCGCTCGGCGGGCAGCGCCAGCCGGAACCAGTGTTCGCGGTTGTGCGTTACGCCGGGCGCATAGCGATGGCGATAGTGCGGAAAGATTTCGAATTCGATCTCTTTGCCGCAATCTTCCAGCATCAGCTTTTCGCTCACGACATCGATAGCCAGCTCTTCCAGCACTTCGCGCCGCGCCGCCTGATGCGGGGTTTCCCCCGCTTCCAGACTGCCGGTCACCGACTGCCAGAAATCACTGTCGTCGCGCCGCTGCAGCATTAACACCCGGCCGGTATCCTGCGCGAAAATCACCACCAGAACCGATACCGGATGTTTATACATTACTTATTCTCGGCCTTTTCTTTCTTTGGCGCGATCTGAATGCCCAGATCCGCCAGCGCCGCCGGATTGGCTTCGCTTGGCGCTTCGGTCATCAGACAGGCCGCCGCGGTGGTTTTCGGGAAGGCGATAACGTCGCGGATATTCTCGGTGCCGGTCAGCAGCATGGTGAGACGATCCAGACCGAAGGCCAGGCCCGCGTGCGGCGGCGTGCCATATTTCAGCGCGTCGAGCAGGAAGCCGAACTTCTCGCGCTGCTCGTGCTCTTCAATGCCCAGAATGCTAAACACCGCCTGCTGCATTTTACCGCTGTGGATACGCACGGAGCCGCCACCCACTTCATAGCCGTTGATCACCATATCGTAGGCGTTGGCCACCGCGCTCAGCGGATCGGCCGCCAGCTCTTCCGCCGACATCTCTTTCGGCGCGGTAAACGGATGGTGCATCGCCGCCAGACCGCCTTCGTCATCCTCTTCGAACATCGGGAAGTCGATCACCCACAGCGGCGCCCAGGCGTCTTCGTTGGTGATGTGCAGATCGCGGCCCACTTTCAGGCGCAGCGCGCCCAGCGCGTCTGCCACCACTTTGGCACGGTCGGCGCCAAAGAAGATCAGGTCGCCGTCGGCGGCGCTGGTGCGGCTCAGAATCGCTTCCACAATCTCTTCGTTCAGGAACTTGGCTACCGGGCTCTGTACGCCGCTGAAGCCGTCGGCGCGCGCGTTGACCTTCATCCAGGCCAGGCCTTTCGCGCCATAAATCTCAACAAACTTGCCGTATTCATCAATCTGCTTGCGGCTCAGCTGTGCGCCGCCCGGCACGCGCAGCGCGGCGACGCGCCCTTTGGCGTCGTTAGCCGGACCGGCGAACACCTGGAACTCGACGTTTTTCAGCAGATCGGCGACGTCCACCAGCTCCATCGGGTTGCGCAGATCGGGCTTGTCGGAACCGTAGCGACGCATCGCTTCGGCAAAGGTCATCTGCGGAAACTCGCCGAGATCGACCCCTTTCACTTCCTGCCACAGCTGACGGATCATGCGCTCGTTGATCTCACGCACCTGCGGCGCGGTGAGGAACGAGGTTTCGATATCGATCTGGGTAAATTCCGGCTGGCGGTCGGCGCGCAGATCTTCATCGCGGAAACACTTCACGATCTGGTAGTAGCGATCGAAGCCGGACATCATCAGCAACTGTTTGAACAGCTGCGGCGACTGCGGCAGCGCATAGAACTTACCTTTGTGCACGCGGCTCGGCACCAGATAGTCGCGCGCACCCTCCGGCGTCGCCTTGGTCAGCATCGGCGTTTCGATATCCAGGAAGCCTTCGCTGTCCATAAAGCGGCGCACGAAGCTGGAGATTTTCGCGCGGGTTTTCAGGCGCTGTGCCATTTCAGGACGGCGCAGATCGAGATAGCGGTACTTCAGGCGCGCTTCTTCGCTGTTGACCTGATTGGAGTCGAGCGGCAGCGGCTCGGCGCGGTTGATAATGGTCAGCGCCTGCGCAAACACTTCGACTTCGCCCGTCGCCATCTCGGCGTTTTTGTTCTTCTCGTCGCGCGCACGCACGGTGCCGGTGATCTGGATGCAGAATTCGTTGCGCAGCTCAGACGCCAGCTGGAAAGCCTCCTGACGATCGGGATCGAAGAAGACCTGCACGATGCCTTCACGGTCGCGCATGTCGATAAAAATCAGGCTCCCCAGATCGCGACGGCGGTTGACCCAGCCGCAAAGAGTGACTTGCTGACCTACATGAGACAGATTGAGCTGTCCGCAATATTCTGTACGCATAACGTATCCTTTTAACTTCGCCGCTGCTGCCTGCAGCATCAGGCCGCGTAACCTTATAAGATGCTGCCGCAAAAAAGGCGGCCATTATAATGGAAAAAGGCAGGCAGGATAAGTAGAGCCGCGCCAAACTGCGCATTTCGCCGCCGGATTTTCCCTCTCCGGACAACCCGGCCAGGCTATAGCGTAAAACCATCACTAAAGGAGAGGCCGTGACGCTTCGTATTGGGTTGCCGCAGTGGCAGCATTCGCACTGGAAACGCTGGGGCATTGAGAGTCTGGCTGATTATGCCCGTCTGTTCCACTGCGTGGAGGGCAACACCACGCTTTATGCGCTGCCCGCGCCCGACACCGTACAGCGCTGGCGCGATATGACGCATGACGACTTTCGCTTCTGCTTTAAGTTTCCGCAGACCATCAGCCACCAGGCGCAGCTGCAGCACACCGACGAGCTGCTGAACGATTTTCTGCGGCTGCTCGACCCGCTGGCCGACCGCATCGGACAGTACTGGCTGCAGCTGCCCGCCACCTTTACCCCCGCGCAGCTCGCCGACCTCTGGCGCTTTCTCGACGGGCTGCCGCGCCGCTTCAGCTATGGCGTTGAAGTGCGCCACCCCGCCTTTTTTGCCAAGGGCGAGGCGGAGCGCGCCCTGAACCAGGGGCTGCAGACGCGCGGCGTTAACCGGGTGATTTTAAGTTAACAGCCTTATGATACACTTTCGAACAGTGTAACTTTTAGGTGTGGCAACTATGCCAAAGGCGATTTCTTACATACGGTTTTCAACAAAAAGCCAGACCATCGGCGACTCAACCAAGCGACAAAGTAAGCTGATCCACAAGTGGTTAGAGGACAATCCGCACTATCATCTTGACGAAAACATGCGTTTTCAGGATCTGGGAATCAGCGGTTATTCCGGGGCCAATGCTAAATCTGGCGCTTTCGGCGAGTTTCTGGCTGCTGTCGAGTCTGGCTATATCGAACCCGGTTCCGTGTTGCTGGTGGAATCACTGGACAGGGTTTCCAGACAGGATATTGATAAGGCTGGCGAACAACTCAGGAAGATACTGAGAGCGGGCGTTGAAGTGGTCACACTGGTAGACGGTAGCTGGTACAAGGAAGAATCCCTGAGAGACAGCCTGTCGATGATCAAAGCCATGCTGGTGATGGAGCGAGCACACGAAGAGAGCCTCACCAAGTCGAAGCGTCTGCGTTCTGCATGGGCTAACAAGCGCAAAGAAGCAGAATCAACGGGCAAGATTATGTCAAGACGTTGTGTAGCGTGGTTGAAGGTCTCTGAAGATGGTAAGTCGTTTGAAGAGATACCTGACAACGTGAAAGCTGTGCAGCGTGTCTTCCAGTTGCGTCTGGATGGACTGTCTCATGTGAAGATAGCCAAAACCATGAACGAAGAAGGTTTCGTCACACTCAATCAGTTCAGGTCAAAGGCTGGTGTCTGGTCACAGTCTACGGTTACCGAACTTCTGAGTAATCGTGCGGTGATTGGCTTCAAAGTCCCTTCTAAGTCAATGGTAGTCAAAGGTGTGCAGGAGATCCCCGGCTACTATCCGGCCATTCTGACAGAAGAACAATTTTACGCTGTCCAGCAGTTGAAGACAGGCGCAGGCCGTAGACCATCATCTGACAGGCCATTGCTGACAAACCTGTTCAAAGGCGTTATGCGCTGTGCTAAGTGCGGTTTCATCATGATTGTCAGTGGCGTTACTGCAAAGCGGTCGGGTAACTATCGCTGTTCGATGAAGTATGAGGGCCGCTGTGATGCTATGGGCATATCCCGGTTACAAACTGACAGAGCATTGGTGCAGGGGCTGCTGTACAACGCCCACAGGCTCAATATAAGCAGCGATAACGGAAAAGTAATAGGTAGCCTTCAATCTGAGCTAGAAACGCTACAGAAGCAGCGAGAGAGGCTTGTAAAGCTGGCGATGTTGACAGATGACACTGAAGCCATTGCTGGTGAATTACGTGGGCTGAACAAGCAGATCAAGGAAGCTGAAAAGGCTATTGCTGAAGCCCACCAGCGTGACCAGTCAAGTAAGCTGGATACGATCAACCATCTGGATCTGACTGTGAAAAAGGACAGAATCGAGGCGCAGATTATCATCAAGCGTATGATCCGTAGTATATTAGTCGATACAGCAAAGAAGGTTTGTAAGATCGAGTTCTACAATGGTCTTGTGTTCCATGATTACCCACTGGACAGAATTATTGATGGGGCCAGGGATCTGGAACTGCTGCCTGTCATGGGGTACACAGAAATCAGATTCGGGAAAGGAAATCATCACACACCGAATCACGTATTGATGGCTGATGCCCCACAATGGGTGAAGGATGCAGAAGAATGAAAAGCATACTGATCGGGATTTTGCTGCTGGTGGGTGTGAATGCTGTTACCGCTGCTGCACAATTGCAGGAAAAGCACCGCGATAAGAACAATGATCTGATCTGCGTATACGACAGCCACGGTCACAGTGTGTATGTAAACGTGGGTTTCAATGGTCATTGCAGTTTCAGCGTACTAGATTCAGAACTTAACAATTAAATTGGACTACATAGCATGAAAAACATTTGGGCATGGATCTTAGCTGTTTCACCTCTGATCTTCTTTTTACCTTTTAACTGGACAATGGTCCTAATCGTCTATTGGGCTGTAGTGATTATTGCTGCTTACATGGATAGAAAAGAAGTTGTTAAGCAAGGTTGGATGGCACCTTCAATTTTTGGGGTGTTAATTCCCGCTATCTATCTCAGGAGACGTGCAATACTGACAGATAGCAATATGCTACAGGTGGTCGTGTGGGTGTTGATTATCTTTGCTTCTTACTTTTGGGCAGATCACCAGATGAACCAAGCGCGCTTAGAAACAGCGGCATGTGGCACTGTGACTGAAATAATGGAGAAGAACAACGCCACCGCAAAATGTGTAAAGGTCACTATCACTGAAAAGGTTACAGATAACTTTTCGAAAGCAAGGGCAACTCTTGATAATGGTCGTGAGTTGAATATTGCGATCAAGGAGCAAGATGACGGCAGCAGTTTTTATGTAACCATCCCGCCACAGTTTTGACCTTATCAGTAATCCCCGTTGGCGTTAGTGGCTAACGGGGTCACCAAGTATCAGCCAGCGTACTGGCTCCATTTCTGGATTGCTAAGCGTGCTTCTTTCTCACCAATTCCTGATACAAGCGAGTCAGCAAATTGAAGGTGGGCTTTCATATAGGCGTCAAAATCCTTTTTGGGGACACCATGAGACAGAGCACGAGTCCACCAAGAAAACGCAACAACGAGCTTTCCTAATTCAGGGTCATACCGATCTTGAAGACGTTCTAAGCCGCCATCATTGTGAGCCACAGCAAAACCGAATGCTTTCATAAACTCTCTTACTTTGTGTGGTAAAACACCGTTTGCGAGTTCTACGTGTCTATCGGCGTGAATTTTGCGGTCGCCTGATTCATTCTCGTCATAAGTCAATCCACAGATATTGCATGTAGCCATAATTTATCCTTTTTATTCAAACAATTGAAAGTTTCTTGCACCTCGATTTCGGTCAGTTGATGCTATTTGCGTTTTGCGGTTGAAGCAATAAAAAAAAATCCCCGTCAGCTATCGCAGCCAGCGGGGATCTTGTTATCAACATGCTGTAGAAAGCATTTCTTTCCCTTTGCTCAGAAAGTAAGCCCGTAGCTCATCAGAATCGAAAAGGTGCTGATGTGTCCTGCGTGTCACCTCTTCCAGATTCCACAGTGAATCCACTTTCGCCATCTCCTGAAGCATGTCTTCTACTTCTGCCTTGCTTGAGTATCGGTAAGACACAGTGCTGTTCATAAAAACCTCTTTGGTTGATTAATCCATGAACAACACTACCGGGACATCACAAAGGAGTCAACGATTAAAGTCAAATAAAATCAAAAGCATATATCTTATTTCAGATATTTGGTCAGTCTTATTTTCTTTTCAGTAGTGAAGGGTTCCAGCCAGCATTGTCCCCTGGTGATTGCCAGCCACCAGCAAGACCAGTTGCAGACATCATCTGAAGTTCGTGTTGGCTTGCGATCTGCTGCTGAACGATGGGCGTGATCATCTGACTGTAGGTTTCACCGTTTGGCATAGGAATATCGATCCTGAATGGCAGGATCTGAAGAGGCTCCTGTTTCATAACGATTGGTTGCGCTTGTGGAAGATACTGTGAAGGGTTTAGCAATGATGGATAGGTAACCTGCTGGAACTGTGCTCCTGCAAATTTGGCGTTGTCACCAAAGAAGTTCAGGATCTTGTCCAGTGCAGAATCCTTAATCACATTACCTCCGTGTGTGGTCTCAGTGCCATCCTTACCACCCCAGCCCCATTTGTCATGGGCGAACTTCTGGAACTGTGGGATGAATTTATCGAACAGCAGATCGCCTAACTCCTTGCCCATCACCACGGCAGCCGCAACCCCGAACGTGCGTCCTGCTGCGCCCATCATCTCACCTGTCCCGATACCAGTCATCTTACCGAATTTCGAGATACCAGCCAGAGCCAGCTTACCTGCTACAACAGCGATCAAAACGTCGAACCACTCGTTAAACACACCCGAAAGCTTCTGGAGATTACTCTGTGTATCTTTGTCAAGGTTACTGTAAAAATCTGACCAGTGTTCTGAAGCGAGTGAAGAGTAACCGGAGAGGTTTTGGGCGGCTACGTTGGCATTCTCACCAATGTCAGACAGACGGTCAGCAAAATACCCCACAGCTTTTGCAACAGGTGTAAGGGTACTCCCAAGATTGTCTGCGCTGTCAGTAAGCGTTTTGAAGAAGCGCACCATTGGCTTTGACATGTTGTCGTAAAAGTCACGTTGAGCAAACTGGATTGAACCCGCTAATCGACCTTGTGCAGCTATGATGTTCTCCTGCGCCATAGTCTTCTGTTGCTCAGTGGGCTTCATAACTTTGAGACTGTCTGAGACGAATGCACTGCCTGGAACAGTTTTGTAATATTCCTTTAACTGGCTACTGTTAGTGAATCCGTGAAGTTTTTGAAGCCCACGGATTAGCGCAGGACTCGCGTTTACCACCTGTAGGAAGTCCTGTCCCATGAGGTGGGCGCTGGTGGCGATCTGCTGGAAAGCATAGTTCAAGCGTCCCACTGCCTGCGGATCCATTCCCGTTGTGTGGGCAAACACAGATTCGTTTTCGAACAGTTCAGCAATCTGATCATTCTTAAAATTATCTGGCATGGTCATTCTAAGTTGAGCCATTTGCTCGCGTGTTTGCAAAGGGTCAAGACCATAGGCACGAGAAACAGAGTCAGCCTTCTGGGTCATACGCTGGTTTTCAGCTTCATCACCATAAGCGACAACGCCCATCGTGTGGGCCTGCTGATACTTACCACCGATAGTGATTGTTTCCTGAAGAGATGACAGCGCACGGTTTAGTGCAAAGAATCCACCGATTAAGCCTGTTGCGCCATCTGTTAGACGTGATAACCCTGCACCAGCGTTAGATGCTTCGAGAGCCTGTAGACGGGCTGAGGCACGCTGCTGTGATGCTAAACGTTGCCCCTGTGCAAACTCATAGTTGAGAGCGCGGATACTATTTCTGAATCCACGCATGTCTTGCGATGCAGTGTGTTCCATGCGGAGACGTTCTAGGCGTGAACGGTATTCTGCTGCGCGATTTGAATCACGGAGCTGCATCTGACCGTAAAAGCCCGATGTTAGCTGCCGCTGGTGGATGTCTTCGATCACCTGACGAGGGTTAGCTCTTGAACGTGGCTGACCAGGACGAGGGAGCGGCGGTAAAGGCGGATTGATTGAACTGCGTACACGGTAGGCATCACGAATTGCTCGCCCTACTTCACGTGCAGCATTCTGACCTTCACGCTGATAGCGGGTAAAAAGGCCAGTGTCAGCGCCTCTGATATGGAAAGAATCAGTCAGAGCTTTGTTGATGTTACGTCCAGCAAGAGCAGCACGCTTTTCCAGTGCTTTGAAAGCGGGTTCAGCTAACTTTGCCCGGTTTTTAGAAAAAACTTGGTCAAGGTTTGCCTCGATACGCTTGGCTACGGGCAGAATCTGCTTTTCGAGGCGTGTTAGCCCCTTCAGAACAGTCTCCTGTAGGGACATCTCGATCACAAAACTATCCACTGTGATTTGATTCGACATTATTTGTGGGCCTTATATATATAAAGAAAAAGCCCACGTGCGATACGTGAGCTTTACAGAGGGATCTTAATTGTCTGTGTTATTTCTTCGCACGTTTAACCGCGTCAGAGATTAACTGTTCAAACGTTGGGATTGCTGCGAGTTGGTCACGAGCGCGCCGTTTGGCTTCTGTAAGCTTTAAAGCGGATTTCTTGCGGCGACTGATAAGACGTTCCAACTGTGAGTCATAAAGCTGCTGAGAATGCTGTTTAGCCTCGTCAGAGTCCATAAGGTGCATCAGAGTCGGGACATCAACAGGAATGTAAACCAGCTTTGACGGGCCATCACCTACTGGCACAACCTGACCAGCAATCATCTGGATCTTCTTGCCCATCGAACGCTTTTCAACAAGCTTATACCCTTCGATATGAAGAGAACCGCTGGACAGCATCTGGTTGAATTGTGTTTCTCCGTTACAGAGGACAGTTTTCACCGCTGGATGCTTCAGTTCATACGCGTAATCTCTTTGCAGACCTTGGCGAAAGTTGTGTTGGTCATCTTCAAAATCGGTCACGACACTACATGCATCTTCATGCTCTTTTGCGAGTTGCTGGATAATTGGAGTCCAGTATTTCTCGATATGAATACGTTGCTCTGTTGGAACCATTTCAGAGAAAGCGATCTGCTTTTCCGTTTCCTCTAGGACAGTATCCGCTTTGGCTTTGAGTAATTCTTCATCAGCAATACGTTGAAGGCGATCAACTTGTGCTTCATCGACCTCAGCAGGTTTTGGGGCATTTTGCTTAATGAGGGTCGTTCCATTTGTCTGACGTACTTCAACGTTGTATTCGTTGACGGGGCCAATGTGCTGTTGAATAACAGCGTCTTCAATTCTTGGAGTAAGCATTATTGTGGTCTCGTGGTTGCAGGAGTATGTAAGTAAGGAGTTGCACGCATCCGATCAATAAACTGATCCATCTGGTCACGTGTCTGTGCATATAGCTCTCGGGCAAGTTCTTCGGCCTCTTCTGGGGAGTAACGCATGAGCAAAAACGCATCGGAAAAGGCGTTAACCAGAAGGTGAGGCTGTGTGTAGATGCAGCGGAATACCTGACCGGCTGTTCCGTTGTCTAGGTCGATAAGGAAACCTTTCGAGAGATCGTTACTATCGCGCCATTTGATAATGTGGTCTGTCATTTACCCACCTCTTTACTAATTTCTTCAGCGCGCTGTTCGAGCTGGTGTAGCTCAGCGAATAACTCTGGATGGTCATGCATCACCTTTGCAGTGATGATGTTTTCCAGCAGCTTTACCACTTCAGGCCCGAATCTTTCAGGGTTAGTTCTGAGCATTTGTGCAGCCAGTTGCTGGTAGTGCCCGATGTTCTTGCGTGTAGTCGTTAGTTTTCGATTGACCGTTACCAACTCTGTTTCAAGTTCTGAGAGGCGGTCTGTGTGCTGGGTATGCTGGTCAATGGTCACGCTGGTGGATTCTTGCTGCTGTGATTCCATAAGCTTTAGGAGTTCGTTTACTTCAAGCATTGCGTTTTTCTCCAGTAGGAATCAGCGCGGCACAGAAGCACAGCGAGAAGGGTTAATATGAGTACAGGAAGCATTATTAGGGTCTCTCATTAAAAATACCCGCCCCCGATTATCAGGGGCGAGCGAATCAGGATCGGATACTGAAATGACAAGACATATCCGCAAAAACCACTGAGACCGCTTACCCTGCAAGGAAGAGAAGTGGTTTCTGCACCTGCGGTCTGAACCGTTGGAGAAGCGGTGAACCTACAGGATTTTGAGAGGAGAAGTTTTTGCGGATACAACGAGAATGTGAGCAGAGAGATGATAACAACCCTCTTAAAAGAAACTATCTTTCTCAACAGCCCACAAGAGATATAGTAACAGAATTTAACAAAATTGTCAATAATATTGATTGCATTCTCGTCATAAAAGTGATAAAGGCAAGCTGTCGCAGGTCACGCTATAACCTTCTGCATTCTGATAGCTGTGCTTGGGGTCAACTGGCAGTTTGCGGTAAAGGCTGGCTGTTGCCTTCACGTCACGATAAGCCTGTTGGCGTCTACGTTCGCGTTGTCGATCTTCCTCTGACAGACGCTTGTTATAGAGAATTTCTGAACGGGTTGGTTTGCTGGACATTTGCTGGTGGGCCTTATTTAAATTTTTTTTCTTCTGAAAAAATGGGGAGATGAATTAACAGGGGGTATGGGGAGGGTCTGAATAAAATATCTGTAGCGTCTAAACAGGGGTGTTTAGAGGTTCAGAAAGTTGAGTTACCTTGCTTTCGCAGAGGGACCCAAAAATATCTGCGGAGATGCGCTGTGAGAGCGGAGAAGAATTACGGTCAGATCTGGTCACATAACCACTTGATCCGACCATAGATAGCTATCGGTAACATTACTCACTCGTGAGCTTCTTCACTTTTGCCACCATTCCCACAGAGCACTCACATAGTTTCGCTATCTCTGCGTATGTGTAGCCACCTTTAACCAGATAACGAGCAATCTTGTCACGTAATGCTGTGTCTGCTGGACGCCCCTGATACTTGCCCTCTTCTTTTGCTTTCGCAATACCTTGTGACTGACGTTCACGACGTTTGGTGTAGTCTTCATGGGCATAGTGAGCAGCAATATCCATCATCAGACCATTTATCAACTGAATGATCCTGTCATCTGCTGATGCTTTCAATGCACCGTGTGATGTTGGCAGGTCAACCACGACAACACGTAAACCACGTTGAGCAATGATTGCTTTCAGTTCTTCATATTGTGCTGCTGGTAAACGAGTCAAACGGTCGATGCTTTCAACCAGGATAAGGTCATTCGCCACAGCGCTGTTAAGAAGTTTGGACAGTTCAGGACGTTCCAGCTTTGCACCAGAGAAGTTTTCAACGTAGTGAACCACGTTCTTTAGCTGGTGCTTTTCAGCGAACTGATTAACAGTCTGGAGAGCACGAGTAGCATCCTGGTCAGAGGTCGATGCACGCAGATAGATATGGGCTGTTGTCTTCATAGTTGGCCTGATGTTCACAATGGGTTTCAATGTAACTATTCTACGTGAAAACGCTATGTAGAGTAAACAATAATAATCCTATGTGAACAACATTTTTCACGAAACCTGTTTTCAACTCAGGTATACCCTATGTGAACGATTAAGCGACCGCTTTAGCTGCTGCTGCACGCTGTGCTACTAGGTGGTTTTGCGCTGTTGCCACTGATGTAAAGAACAGCGGTTTAGTTCGGGCTGATGGTGTAGCAGTAGTCACACTGGTGGATGTTGTAACGTCTGAGTCTGTGTCTGGCTGGTCAGTGTTACCCATAGGCGATTCGGCTTTTACCGGAGCAGCAACAGGCTGTGGTGTCTTACGGTTAAGGATATTACCTGCGGCAAGAAGTTTATTTGCTGCGTGATCCTGTTGCTCGACATCAAGAGCCTGACACTCTTCAAGCGTCCACTTGAAATCACGCATGAGTGTTACGTGGTCTCGGTTGAGTTTGGCGGTGAAATAAGCAAGGGCTTGTTCTGATGGCGTTGATAATGGGATCGGACTGCTGAGAGTAGTCATTTTAGTACCTTTAGTTTTTTCCCCGGAAGTGGGCAATGGATAGCTGGGAGGCTGTATCGACATCCCTGCATAACGTATACACAGGCAAATGGTCAAATACACCTTTACAGATCAATTAGTTAGCCTTTGATGAAGACTTTCTGACAGTTTTCTGCACAACCGCTGGCTGTGAAATAATCGTTAAGACACCAGCAGGTTTAGTGTTCTGGGAAGCAATGGGCATCCGTGGGACTGGTGAATAGACGTTGTAACGGGAACCGAACAGCATCTTGTTCTGGATGAAGTCATAGAACTGTCCAGACTGGTTATCACTGTGAACCTGAGTCAACAGGGCTTGGAGGCCGATACACTGGTTAGTCTTCAGCATTGGGAAGAACCTTGAGAATTAGGGCTGTAAACACACCGCATGGTGCAATATCATATAGAAAATGGAAGATAAAATGTTGCATGGTTAGTTACCGGGATTGTTTACGATGACGACATAAGCAGAGGTTCACATAGCTCTGGGAGATACCGAGTTGCTGAGCAATCTGCTTATGGGCGAGTCCCTGAGATCGTAGGTTGATGACCTTTTCAGGGATTTTCTGTTGATGGCTGCTGACAGGTAGTCCAGCAAGTTTACGGATCAGGATTGATTCGTGTGGGTTCAGACCAGCCTGTTTAGCAGCCTGAGAAGGTGTCTGTCCAGAGTGGATCAGTGCTAAGAAGTGTTGCACTTCTGGTGTGGGTAAGAGTTCGTACATTTGGTGGGATACCTTGTGGCGACACGTCGACATATAGCCAACGAGAATCACTTATATGGTGTTTAAAAGTTGTTTTAATGGTTGGTTGCACTTAACCAAACGTGACAGCGTATGTACTCCACAGGGGAGACGGGTTACACCTCGATAAGCGCACCAGCCTTCAACAAATTTAGGTTCAATATGTGCCATGTTGAAAGCATGGTGAGAGTAAGAGCTTCGCTTGCTTCTGTTGCTACTGATCGCATCTGACATCGTGTTGTTAACGTAATCCTGTTCGTAGGGTTCGAACTCTGGCAGTGTGCAAAGCTGAAAATCTCCTTCTGTTGGCAGTTCTTCCCATACCATCACACGTGAACCAGCACTTACCCGTACATGTTCAACAAACAATTTATGATGCTGGAATACACGGATCACACGTTCGCAGATTAAACAGATGTACTGTGCATATCGCTCATTGGCACCGCCTGCATCTTGCAGAACGTCACGTTTACGGTTCAGGAATTCCAGGACAGATTCAGTGGTGATAAATGGAATTGAACGTAGCACAGCAAACACAGTGCGAGGGTTAACCTTTGTGTTATCTGTTGCACTATCAGACTGTTTGCAGCAGCCGGTAAAAATGTCTTCAGACCTTGAAGGCATATCACCATAACTTGCCCACAGCTTAAAATAGACAGTGCAAGGGTTGACGATAACCCGTCCCTGACGACGAACGAGTCCAGACCTTTTAACATTGGTTTGTTTGTTCTTAGGAGTAGGTGAAACTGCTTCAACAGCACGAGCAACATCTTTATCAGTAGGTGCTTTGTAATCTGCTGGCAAACCGTATTGAAGATTGATGTCACGCTTACTCATACGTGATTCACGTTTCTTTTCTTCAGAGGTGCGGTTCATCCACAGTTTAAATTCGCGGTCGTTCATCTGGTAGCCTCAAAATCTGTTAAGAATGAGGCACAAAGCGGGGTTAAGTTGATTTTGAGTTAGATGTCTACAGGGCGTAGAACTGCTTGAATTGAACGACTATCGAAGGGGATAGGCTGGCTTAGTTAATTTTCGAGTTGATTTTCTTTTAGTTGGCTTCATGCCTAACTGATACACACATCATAACAATTATTACAAGGATTGTCAATTAATACTTTACGATTGATTGATCTTATGTTAAGGGGCGTGTCACAGTGTTATTTATGCGTGAGCTATGGCGTATCCCATAAGGGAGCCATCAACTGTGATAGGGTTCTGATCAGTTAATCTTGAGGGTAATGTTAACATAGCAACTTGCTTCGCTGTGCCGTTGCTCTCGTCGCAATCCAGATTGCTCCACCATTTAACAGTTCCACTTTACAGATCATTAAGATACTTACTACTACTGCGTTTTAATGTGTTTGATTAATAACGGAAAATTGACAAATCGGCTCAAATTTTTCACAAGATCATCCTGCCATATATGGGTATAAATCATATTTTGTCAACAATTATTTTAAGCTGATTGTCTTGTCTAAACAGCAGTACGAGCATAAGCTGGTTAAGGTGACAGAATATGCACCCTGCCCCTTCTTAACAGGCATTAATGATTAGCTGAGGGTTTAGGTATTTCTTTCCCAAAATACTGACTCCAGAACTTTCGTGATGAGTCACCGCAATAGTCTCGAAGCTGTTTTTTGTCGTCTTTGAAGGCAGGGAGGTTTTTACCGAAAGTAATTTTTTCAGGTAGCACTCTGGTCTCGTCACTGATTACTTTGAACGTTAGAGAACCATATTTCTTGTTTTCGTTGATGAGTTTTAAGGTTGCTACTGTCTCTGTTTCTCCATTATGCAACTGAGTGATATAAAACCTTCTGTCTGTGAAGATGTTCAATAGTGAAGGTGTCTCGCTCTGAAAATTTATGTACCATGTCAGGGGTAAGGCATCACAGATTTGTTCACTCATTATTGCACCTGAGATACTGCCATCCTTGTCTGTTTCCATACTCATGACAATTTTGGGCTGTTCAAAATCCAGGCCAAGATCGTGCGAGTTGACAACATATTCAGCGTTCGTAGACCAATCACCTTTCAGAAACTCAGAGTCGTACAGATATACTTTTTTGAACTGAGCGTATGATTCAGGAATCTTGTTAAGCCCATCCAAGAACCCGCTAGCTCCAGTAACACACCCAACTACGAAGCTGAAAAATGCTGTGACCCAAGTGCTTTTATTCCTGATTGTGTTTGACATTGTGCTCTCTGCGATCAGCTTGAAAATCCAGCCAATAGTAGTGATAAAACCTCTTTTAGAACAGTCTTCAGAATGATCCAGGCGCTTACGACCACACATGAAATCAATCAGGTGTATCATTGGAAGGTTGAATTCTTAGACAGCCGTCCGGCGCACGCCTCTACCTCACAAAGCCCCGCCGCCCTGCACGCGCGCCAGCAAAAGCCGCGCGTGCCGCCCCACGCGGTGCGCACCGGCGAGCAGCCGATGGTGCGCTTTATCGGCAGCGACGACGTGGACGAGAGCGAGGTTTTTTTTCAGGTCTGGCGTGAAAAGCTGGCACAATGGCAGGCGGAAGGCGACACGCTGTTTTTTATTCATACGCCCGATATGGGCCAGGTCTTCCCGCTGGTGCAGCGCTTATGGCCGCAGCTGCAGGCGATTGACGCCGGTATCGGCAGCGGCCCCGCCTGGCCGCAGCAGGCGTCGCTGTTCTGACAGACGATCAAAGAGGATAAGCATGGTAAGCGCGTTATATGTGGTAGTGGGCGTATTGATGGTGATGAAGTTCGCGCTGGACGTGGTGCGCTTCCGCCGCCACTATCGAGTCGCCTTTGGCGACGGCGGGTTTCACGATCTGCGCGTGGCGATACGCATTCACGGCAACGCGGTTGAGACCATTCCGCTGGCGCTGCTGCTGCTGGTAATGATGGAGATGAACGGCGCCGATATATGGATGGTGCATCTCACCGCCCTGATCTTTTTTGTCGGCCGTCTCCTTCACGCGCAGGGGCTGCGCCGCAGCGCGCTCGCCGGACGAAAATATGGCATGATGCTGACGCTGTTCGCGCTGTGCGGCATGGCGGTATTTAACCTTATCTATCTGCCCTGGGAGCTGGTGCTGACGCTGCATTAAGCGGCTGCGGGCGTAATGGGTGCAGCCCGCCGCACTTTCTGCCAGAATAGCGCCCTTTCCGTTGTCTTTCCGGATTTACTATGTCTGACCGCGATACGCTATTTTCCGCGCCCATCGATAAACTGGGCGACTGGACCTTTGACGAGCGCGTGGCTGAAGTCTTCCCCGATATGATTCAGCGCTCCGTGCCCGGCTACTCGAATATCATCTCCATGATCGGCATGCTCGCCGAGCGCTTCGTCACGCCCGACAGCCAGGTGTACGATCTGGGCTGCTCGCTGGGGGCCGCCACGCTCTCGGTTCGCCGCAATATCAAGGCGCCCGGCTGCACCATCATTGCCGTAGATAATTCACCGGCGATGGTTGAGCGCTGCCGCCGCCATATCGACGCCTTTCGCGCCGAGACGCCGGTGAACGTCATCGAAGCCGATATCCGCGATATCGCCATCGAAAACGCCTCGATGGTGGTGCTGAACTTTACGCTGCAGTTTCTCGATCCTCCCGCGCGGCTGCAGCTGCTGGAGAAGATCTGGCAGGGCCTGAAGCCCGGCGGCGCGCTGGTGCTGTCGGAGAAGTTCAGCTTCGAAGACGCCGAGGTAGGCGAGCTGCTGTTCAACATGCACCACGATTTCAAGCGCGCAAACGGCTACAGCGAGCTGGAGATCAGCCAGAAGCGCAGCATGCTGGAGAATGTGATGCTGACCGACAGCGTCGAGACGCACAAGGCGCGCCTGAAGCAGGCGGGCTTCTCTCACGCGGAACTCTGGTTCCAGTGCTTTAACTTTGGCTCGCTGGTGGCGTTGAAATGATTGAGTTTGGCCGTTTTTATCAGCAAATAGCCACCGGTCCGCTCGCCAGCTGGCTGGAGGTGCTGCCGGCGCAGATCGCCGCCTGGCAAAAAGAGAATCTGCATGGCCTGTTTCGCAACTGGGAGAAGTCGGTTGAGCATCTGCCGCTGCTGCAGCCGCAGCAGCTCGACCTGCTGCACAGCGTCAGCGCGCAGCGCGACGACCTCAGCGATCGCCAGCGTCAGGGCATTGAGAAGCTGCTGCGCAATCTGATGCCCTGGCGTAAAGGCCCCTACTCGCTCTACGGCACCGAGATCGATACCGAGTGGCGCTCCGACTGGAAATGGCAGCGCGTTGCGCCCCATATCTCGTCGCTGTCGGGCCGCACCGTGCTGGACGTCGGCTGCGGCAGCGGCTATCACATGTGGCGTATGGTTGGCGCAGGCGCGCAGCTGGTGGTCGGTATCGACCCAATGCAGCTCTTTCTCTGCCAGTTCGAAGCGGTGCGCAAGCTGCTGGGCGACGATCGACGCGCCCATCTGCTGCCGCTCGGCATAGAACAGCTGCCGACGCTGCAGGCGTTCGACACCGTTTTCTCCATGGGCGTGCTCTACCATCGCCGTTCGCCGCTCGATCATCTGCTGCAGCTGAAAAATCAGCTGGTCAGCGGCGGCGAGCTGGTGCTGGAAACGCTGGTTATTGAGGGAGATGAGCGGGACGTGCTGGTGCCGGGCGAACGCTACGCGCAGATGCGCAACGTCTACTTTATTCCTTCGGCCCTGGCGCTGAAAAACTGGCTGGAGAAGTGCGGCTTTGTTGACGTGAAGATCGTCGACTATGCGGTCACCTCCACTGATGAGCAGCGCCGCACCAGCTGGATGACCAGCGAATCGCTGGCCGACTTCCTCGATCCGCAGGACGCCGGCAAAACGGTGGAAGGCTATCCGGCGCCGCTGCGCGCCGTGCTGGTCGCCACCAAACCCTGAGGCTAGCGGCGCGAAAGCGCCAGCTTCGCCGCAAAGCCGATAAACACCATGCCCGTCAGGCGGTCCATCACCTTGAGCACCGCCGGACGGCGCAGGTGTGCGGCGAAGTAGTGGCTGCCGCCGATAAGGATAGCGTTCCACAGCAGCCCAATGGCAATATGCATCAGTGCCAGCAGGCTGCACCAGAGCGGCACCGATGCCCCCGGCGGAATAAACTGCGGCAGAAAGGTAACGTAGAACACGCCCATTTTGGGGTTAAGTAAATTACCGAACAGGCCGCGGTTAAAGCAGCTGAGATAACTTTGCGGCGCGGTTTCATTCGGCGCCTCTTCCTGCGGCTGCGTGCGCGGATTGAGCAGCAGCCTGACGCCCAGCCAGAGCAAATAGGCCGCGCCAGCCCACTTCAGCAGGTTATAGGCCATTTCAGACGCCAGCAGCAGCGCGCCCAGACCATATCCCACCGCGACGCCCCACACCAGACAGCCGAGGTTGATGCCCAGCGCCGTCGCGCTGCCGCGTCGCCAGCCCTGCGCGGCGGCGGTGCGTAGCACCAGCGCGGTATCGAAGCCGGGCGTCAGCGTCAAAATAGTAATAGCGAATAAAAACGAGAAGAGCAGCGTGGCGGTCATGATTATCTCCCTGATATGGTGCCGCCTACATTAACAAATTTTTAACGCGGGCGCGCTGTTTTGCGCGCTACTCCGCCTCCGCAGGACGATCCCAGTACTGATATTTATAGGCGGCGCTGAGATGGCGCTCAATGGTGCCTTTATCAAACACTTCCGTTTCGTGCAGATAGCTTAAGGTGCAGTTGCCCACCTCATCCCACAGCTGGCACTCATCGACCGAACGCAGCGAACTGACCGGCGTAGTTGCCGTGCCGTGCAGCTGCCATTCGCGAAAATCTTTATCGTAGGTATAGCGGTCCTTGCTGCGCGCCGTCACCGCGCTGATCACCTGCCCCTGCGGGTTCCAGCGCCAGCTGCTTTCGCCGTTGGTTAGCGCGTCGGTGCCGCGCGAGACGCTTTTCGTCAGCCGCAGCTGCGCGTCATAGCGGTAGGTGGTGTCAGTAAAGCCGCTTTTGCCCATGCTGGTGAATTTATCGGAGGCGGTGACGATATTGCCGTGTCGACCGGTGAGCCAGCTGATGGTGCCCTGCCGATTATCGATCACCTGCTCTTTGCCCTCTTTCAGCACCTTCACCAGGTACGCGTACTCCGCCACCCAGCCGCCCTGCACCCGCGCAATATGCTGCTCCATGCTGAGAACGACGTTGTGCTCTTTTTTATCAAAGGAGACGTCCGCCACCAGCAGGATGCCGCAGGGATCGAACTGCCCCAGCACCCGCTTTTGCGAATCGACATCTTTACCGAACTCGCCGGCGATCACCTGGCGCACCGCGCCTTTCGCGCTGCCGCCCAGCATAATCCAGCTGTTGCTGCTGGCGACGGCTTTGCTGTGCGGGCCGCAGGTGGCGGCCCACAGCGCGGGAGAGAGGCAGAGCGCACCCAGAGCAAGCGCCGTAATCAGAGAGCGTTTCATGGTGTAACTCCCAGAGATCTCAATAACCTGAGTGTAACCCTATTGGCGGCATCTGGCGCGGCCTGCTGAAATAGTGCGGACAAAAAGAACCCCAGCAAGATAACTGGGGTTTGGTACTTGCAAACATCACGTCATAAGGCGTGCTGCGCGGCAAAATCTGTGGTGATTCAGGCTACCCTGACGGTATTAAGCTGCATCACGCTTTTCATGGCTTCCACCACATCGCTATCCACGCAGTAGCGGCTGAACTCATCCATTTCGGCTTCGGAACACATGGAGACACCGGCTTTACGATAACGCATCGGTGACGTCACGAGGCGGCTGGCTGAGCTGTGAACCTCGCTAAGTCCGCTATCCAGGAACTTTTGCAGGTTACTCAAACGTACGCCAGCACCAGCCATAATGATTGGACCTTCGCTCTGTTCATTAAGTTCCTTTAATAGTGCAATTCCGTTTTCCGCGCTCTGCTGCTGGCCAGATGTCAGGATACGCGCCACCCCCAGCGCGGTTAGTTCCTCCAGCGCGCGATTCGGACTGTGGCAAAGATCGAAGGCGCGATGAAAGGTCACCTGCATCCCGTCGCACAGCGCCATAATCTGCCGCATGCGCGAGCGGTCGATATGCGCCTCTTCATCAAGCATGCCGATCACCAGGCCGGGAAAGCCCATCTCGCGTATTCTCGCCACGTCGGACTTCATTATCTCAAATTCCCGCGCGGTGTAGCAGAAATCACCGCCGCGCGGTCGGACGATAGGATGAACCGGAATCGATATTTCACGGCGCGCTGCCTCCAGCGAGCCGGCCGAAGGCGTCAGGCCGCCCTCGCGCGGTCCGGCGCACAGCTCAACGCGGTCGGCACCGGCCTGCTGCGCCGTCATCGCGCAATCGACGCCGTAGCAGCAAATTTCCAGTAAGGTCATCTATTCCTCCTTTACATGACGTCTGGCTCGACACAGGGCGATAAGTTAGTCTGACTACAAACTGAGTTTACGTGGAAACCAGCACATGACATTTAATTTTGACCAAGGGATAGACCGTCGTCACACCGATAGCCTCAAATGGAACAAATACAGTGACCGCGACGTCCTTCCTTTGTGGGTAGCGGACACCGATTTTCGCTCGCCTGATTGCGTTATCGACGCGATAAAAACCCGCGCAGAACATGGTGTTTTTGGTTACGGCGACCGACCGACGGGATTGATCGACGCCGCCATTGCGCGCTTCGAACAACGCTACCAGTGGAAAGTAGAGCCGGAATGGATAGTGGTACTGCCTGGCGTGGTGTGCGGCCTGAATCTGACGGTGCGCGCGCTTACCGCGCCCGACGAGCGCTCTGTTACACCTTCGCCTATCTATCCGCCGTTTCGCGGCGCGGCGAAGCTGGCGGCGCGCGAGCAGATCGCCCTGCCGCTGACGCTGCAGTCGGGGCGCTGGGTGGTCGATCTCACTCAGGCGCCTTCCCTGCTTAACGGTAAAGAGAAACTGCTGCTGCTGTGCAACCCGCAAAACCCCGGCGGCACCGTCTATCGCCGCGACGAGCTGGAGGCGCAGCTCGCCTTTGCCCGCCAGCACGATCTGATCGTCTGTTCCGATGAGATCCATTGCGATCTGCTGCTGGAGCCTGGCGTACGGCATATACCCTTCGCCAGCCTGAGCGAAGACGCCGCGCAGCGCAGCGTCACGCTGATTTCCCCTTCGAAGAGCTTTAACATCGCCGGACTCGGCGCGTCGCTGGCGATTATCCCCAACGCCGATCTGCGGGCGCGCTTTAAGCAGGCGCGCTACGGCATCGTGCCCGATGCCGATATTCTGGCGCTGGTCGCCGCCGAGGCGGCCTGGCGCGGCGGCGACGCGTGGCTGGAGGCGCAGCTCGCCTACCTGCGCGTCAGCCGCAATCGGCTGCATGCCGCCGTTAACGCGCTGCCGGGGTTGTCAATGGCCAGCCCGGAGGCTACCTATTTAGGCTGGATAGATTGCAGCGGGCTGGATGTCGCCAGCCCGGCGCTCTATTTTGAGAAGTGGGGATTAGGCTTCTCTCCCGGTCGCGATTTCGGCGACGACCGCTTCGTGCGTATGAATTTTGGCTGCACCCACGCCACGCTGGAAGAGGCGATCGCGCGGCTGCGCGCCGCCGTGGACGCGCGCGCTTAATCCGCCTCGCTGGCGACAATCTCCTCCAGTCGCCACGGATGAAATTTTATCGTGGTCTGCCCGTCGGTGACCGCCAGGGTCGGATTGGGCAGCCGCTCATTTTCGCCCTTAGGCGAGCTGGTCTTAAAAGAGATGCCCGGCTGCGTCAGCGCGTCGTCGCTGAGCAGCGCCATGGCGCGCACGCCCAGCGTCTGATGATCGCCGCGCAGCACAATTTCCACATGCTCAAATCCCTCATGGCGATAGCGCTTTTCGCCCGGCCAGGGCAGCTCGATAACGTCCAGCGCCCAGCCGTTGAGGCGCAGCGGCTGGTGCAGCTTAAACAGGCAGATTGGCCGCCCGTTGATCATCGCTTCGGAGAATTGCGTGCCGATTTTCAGCAGTCCCTGCTTCCAGCGCTCGGCGGTGCTGTTCTGGTGGCAACGCACCGCAATATGGTCCGCCTCAAGGGCCGCTAAGTTTAATCCGAGGCGTTCAGCGAATTGTTGCAGCGACGCGCTGAAGCGCGCCAAATCTCTCTCTAAGTCCTGTAATTCAGAGGGGAATTCCGGGTTTAAGCTCATAAAACGTCTCTGTTTATTTAAGGTTTTTAACAAATGCAAAGCCCCGTCAGCACTGCTTTGAACGGGGCAAAATGATAAGAATCATCCGATTTGGCCGTAATTTTGCAGCAAAACCACGTAATTTGCCCTTTTAATTCGGATTTATTCCCTCTTCAGGTCCAGTAGTTGCTGGATGAAAGTTAGTTAACTTACTGATATTTATGATATTCATTAATACAATAAGATAACTCTTATTTGCCCGCCAAACAATTGCAGCCAAACCGCCTTTCTTATAAATTTGACCTAACACAACTACAAGGAATGGCTCTATGTTCATGCTCATTGTTGTCGCAGTCCTGATCGCACTGATGGGATTTGCAATTTCCCGCCACTGGAAGGTGCGTGAAGACAAAAGCGTCAAAAATCCTCGTCGCCATCTTCGCCGTCGCTGATCGCTTTATTTCGGGAAACCGGCCTCACGCCGTTTCCCCGCACTCTCTCTTGCGCGGCGGCTGCTGACGCAACGCGACAATTCACGTATACTTCCCCTCTTCTTTTTTCCATTCTGCGCGGCCTGCGGGCGCGTCGGCAGGGTGAGGACAACGGCTCTCTGCGCGGCAGATGAGCCTTTTAGCACATGAAGGTAATGCGGTGAATATTCAGGCTCTTCTTTCCGAAAAAGTCAGTCAGGCGATGATTTTAGCCGGTGCGCCGGCCGACTGTGAACCCCAGGTTCGCCAGTCCGCCAGGATTCAGTTTGGGGACTATCAGGCGAACGGCATTATGGCCGTCGCGAAAAAGCTGGGCCAGGCGCCGCGACAGCTGGCTGAAAGCGTGATTGCGCATCTTGACCTGAACGGCATCGCCAGCAAGGTAGAGATCGCCGGGCCGGGCTTCATCAATATCTACCTCGATCGCGACTGGCTGGCCGCGCAGGCGAAGCTGGCGCTGACGCAGCCGCGTCTGGGCGTTGCCACCGTTGAGCCGCAAACCATTGTCGTCGACTACTCCGCGCCGAACGTGGCGAAAGAGATGCATGTTGGCCACGTACGCTCCACCATTATCGGCGACGCTGCGGTGCGCACCCTGTCGTTTCTCGGCCATAACGTTATCCGCGCCAACCACGTAGGCGACTGGGGCACGCAGTTCGGCATGCTGATCGCCTACCTCGAAAAGCAGCAGAACGAGCATCATGAGGCGATTGCGCTGGCCGATCTGGAAGCCTTCTACCGCGAAGCGAAACGCACCTATGACGAAGATGAAGCCTTCGCCGAGCGCGCGCGCGCCTATGTGGTCAAGCTGCAGGGCGGCGATGAATATTGCCGCACTATGTGGAAGAAGCTGGTCGATATCACCATGGGCCAGAATCAGCTGATCTACGATCGTCTGAACGTGACGCTGACGCGCAAAGATGTCATGGGCGAGAGCCTCTATAACGATATGCTGCCGGGCATCGTTGAAGATCTGCGCGCCAAAGGGCTGGCGGTGACCAGCGAAGGCGCGACCGTGGTGTTCCTCGACGAGTTCAAAAATAAAGAAGGCGAACCGATGGGGGTCATCATTCAGAAGAAGGATGGCGGCTACCTCTACACCACCACCGATATCGCCTGCGCCAAATATCGCTATGAGACGCTGAAGGCCGATCGCGTGCTCTACTACATCGATTCGCGCCAGCATCAGCACCTGCAGCAGGCGTGGACTATCGTCCGCAAAGCGGGCTACGTGCCGGAATCGGTTCCGCTGGAACATCACGCCTTCGGCATGATGCTGGGCAAAGATGGCCGTCCGTTTAAAACCCGCAGCGGCGGCACCATCAAGCTCGCCGATCTGCTGGAAGAGGCGCACGATCGCGCGCTGACGCTGGTGCGCGAGAAAAACCCGGAAATGAGCGAAGCGGAGCTGCAGCAGCTGGCGGAAGTGGTCGGTATCGGCGCGGTGAAGTATGCCGATCTCTCCAAGAGCCGCACCACCGATTACATCTTCGACTGGGACAATATGCTGGCGTTTGAGGGCAATACGGCGCCCTATATGCAGTACGCCTATACCCGCGTGCTCTCTGTGTTCCGTAAAGCGGGCGTCGACGTCGACAGCATCGACGGGCCGCTGGCAATTACCGAGGATCGCGAAGCGCAGCTGGCGACGCGCCTGCTGCAGTTCGAAGAGACCATTACCCAGGTGGCGCGCGACGGCACGCCGCACGTAATGTGCGCCTATCTTTACGATCTGGCGGGTCTTTTCTCCGGCTTCTACGAGCACTGTCCGATTCTCAGCGCAGAGGACGAGGCAACGCGCCAGAGCCGCCTGCAGCTGGCCGCGCTGACGGCGAAGACGCTGAAGCAGGGTCTGGATACCCTCGGCATCAAAACCGTCGAGCGTATGTAACAAACAAAAAACCCCGCCAAAGCGGGGTTTTTTGTTACGGCTTGTGCAGGGACAGATAGTCTGGCCCGATCGCAACGTCGCTCAAGGCATCCATACGCGCTCGGCCCGCGGCGGGACGCCTGGCTCTTCGGGCCAGACTATCCGTACAGTTAACTTGTGCGCGCGCTTCAGGTTCCCCCTTCCCCGCTTTTAATTCTGATAATTCACCATCACTTCGCTGCTCAGCACCCGCAGACCCGGCGGCAGCGCCCCCTTGCCCGCTACGCCGAACACCATATGCAGCGTCTCGCCCGCGTCCAGCGAGGCCAGCTCGCGCGTGGTGCCGCTGCCGCCCTCCAGCGAGGCGCAGCGCTGCGCGCCGCACAGCTTCACCTGTAATCCTGACGGCGCAGCACCGGTCAGCTGATAGCGCCAGCTAATCAGGCTCACCGCGCCGGTAGCGCCCGGCGGCGCGCGCAACGGCTTTGAGGTCACCCAGCCGCCGCGATTGCTCAGCGGCGGGCCGCTGACGCTGGCGTGCCATGCGCCCGAGGCGGCGTAAAGCGGCTGTGCCGTCAGCGAGAGCAGCGCCAGCCCCCAGCACCAGCGACGCATTACTTGCCTCCGATGGTAGAGGTCATACGGATATGACGGTTATCGGTCAGCTCCATATTGGAGAGCACCACCAGCTGCGGCAGATTGCGGCGCAGGAAGCGCGCCAGCAGCGCTCGCAGCGGATGGTTAACCAGCAGCACCGGCGGCGCGCCCAGCATCTCCTGACGCTGCAGCGCGGCCTGCGCCTGCTCCAGCAGTCGGTCGGCCAGGCCCGGCTCCAGCCCGCCGCCGCCCTGCAGCGCCTGCAGCAGCAGACGCTCCAGCGTGGCATCCAGACCGATCACCTGCACTTCGTCATTGCCAGGGAACCACTGCTGCGTAATGGCGCGGCCCAGCGCCACGCGCACCACGCTGGTCAGCTCCTGTGGATCGCTCTGCACCGGCGCGTGCTCCGCCAGGGTTTCAATAATGGTGCGCATATCGCGGATAGAGACGCGCTCGGTAAGCAGGTTCTGCAGCACCTTGTGCAGCGTGGTCAGGGTGATAACGCCCGGCACCAGATCTTCCGTCAGCTTCGGCATCTCCTGAGTGACGCGATCGAGCAGCTGCTGCGCCTCCTGACGACCAAATAGCTCGCTGGCGTGCTGGCCAATCAGGTGGTTCAGGTGGGTCGCCACCACGGTACTCGCTTCCACCACGGTATAGCCCTGGATCTGGGCCTGCTCTTTCAGCGCGCTGTCGATCCAGATGGCCGCCAGGCCAAAAGCGGGATCCACCGTCGCCTCGCCCGGCAGCGTGCCCGCCGCCGTGCCGGGGTTGATCGCCATCCAGCGGCCAGGATAGGCGTCGCCGCTGCCGATCTCGACCCCTTTCATCAGAATGCGGTAGCGCGCAGGCGGCAGCTCCATATTGTCGCGGATATGCACCACCGGCGGCAGAAAGCCGACATCCTGCGCCACCTTTTTACGGATGCTGCGGATACGGCCCAGCAGCTCGCCGTTCTGGGTGCTGTCCACCATCGGGATCAGGCGGTAGCCGACCTCCATGCCCAGCGTGTCCTCCAGCTGCACGTCGGTCCAGGAGGCTTCGGTATTGGCCGGGGTATCGGCCGCTTTCATTATCGTGCTGCTGGCCGCTTCCGGGTTCTTCTGCCCCTCCATCTCGCGGCCGCGCATCCACCAGGCCAGACCGAGCAGCGCGCCGGTAAACAGCAGGAACACAAAGTTCGGCATCCCCGGAACCAGACCCAGCAGGCCGAGCACGCCGGCGCTCAGCAGCATAACGCGCGGGTTCTTAAACAGCTGCCCCACCATCTGCTCGCCGACATCCTGATCGGTGCCGACGCGCGTTACGATTACGCCCGCTGCGGTGGAGATCACCAGCGCCGGGATCTGCGCCACCAGGCCGTCACCAATGGTCAGCAGCGTATAGGTCTCAGCGGCATGACCGATATCCATGCTGTGCTGCACCACGCCCACCAGCAGGCCGCCGATAATGTTGATCACCATAATAAGAATGCCGGCGATGGCGTCGCCGCGCACAAACTTACTGGCACCATCCATCGAGCCGTAGAAGTCCGCCTCCTGGCTCACCTCGGTACGGCGCTTTTTCGCCTCCTGTTCGCCGATCAGACCGGCGTTAAGGTCGGCGTCGATCGCCATCTGTTTACCGGGCATGCCGTCGAGCACGAAGCGCGCGCCAACTTCCGCGATACGCCCCGCACCCTTGGTGATAACCATAAAGTTGATGACCACCAGGATAACGAACACCACGATACCGATGGCGAAGTTGCCGCCAACGAGGAAGTGGCCGAACGCCTCGACCACCCGCCCCGCCGCGCCTGCGCCGGTATGGCCTTCCATCAGGATGATACGCGTCGAGGCGACGTTCAGCGCCAGACGCAGCAGCGTCGAGAAGAGCAGAATGGTGGGAAAGGCGGCGAACTCCAGCGTGCGCTGGGTGAACATCGCCACCAGCAGCACCATAATCGAGAGCGCGATATTAAAGGTGAACAGCAGATCGAGGATGAAGGCGGGCAACGGCAGCACCATCATCGACAGGATCATCATGATCAACACGGGGCCGGCAAGCACCTGCCACTGTGTATCTTTCAGATTGTTCGGTAAACGCAGTTTTGCGGCCAGGTTAGCCATCGTTTCGCTTCTCTCCTGCAAAGTCCATCTCTGCCGGGACCGGCAGGTTCTTCGGTTTGTTCGGTATCAGGCCGCCTTCGCGCTTCCAGCGGCGCAGCTGCCAGACCCAGGCCAGCACTTCCGCCACCGCCGCATAGAGCGCGCCGGGGATCTGCTGGCCAATTTCGGTATGCCGGTAGAGGGCGCGCGCCAGCGGCGGCGCCTCCAGCAGCGGAATGCGGTGCTCTGCGGCGATTTCGCGGATTTTTAACGCCACCTCGCCTGCGCCCTTCGCCACCACTTTCGGCGCGCTCATCTTGTTTTCGTTGTACTGCAGCGCCACCGAGTAGTGCGTCGGGTTGGTCACGATAACGTCCGCTTTGGGCACGTCAGACATCATGCGGCGGCGTGCGGCGGCGCGCATCGCCTGGCGAATGCGCCCTTTAACGTGCGGGTCGCCTTCCTGCTGTTTAAATTCGTCGCGGATCTCCTGGCGCGACATGCGCAGCTTTTTGTAGTAGCTGTAGAGCTGCCAGAACACGTCGTAGCCCACCATCGGGATCAGGCCGAGGATCACCAGCGCGCAGCAGGCGGCGACCATTCCCAGGCCGTGCATCAGCGCACTGCTCGGCGACTGGGCGATCAGCCGCAGCATCTCCGGCCAGTGCGACCAGATGTACCAGCCGCCGACGCAGCCCACCAGAATCGCCTTCAGGATCCCCTTGAACAGTTCGGTCCAGGCCTGCGCGGCGAACATGCGGGCGAAGCCGGGCAGCGGATTGAGCTTTTTAAAGTCCATCTTGATCGATTTGCCGCTGATGACGATACCGCCCAGCAGCATCGGCGCGGCGATCGCCACCAGCACCAGCCCGCCCATCAGCGGCAGCAGCGCCATCACCGCCTGGCCGATCAGGCTGCTGATATGGCCGATAATCAGCTTGCTGTCGTTTACCATGCTGTGGTCGAAGCGCAGCCCGGAAGCGACCATCGCGGCCAGCTGGCGCGCCATCAGCGTGCCGCCCAGCCAGAGGATCATCAGGCCGGCCAGCAGCATCAGCACCGACGTCAGCTCGCGGGAACGCGGGATCTGCCCCTCTTCACGCGCTTTTTCAAGTCGGTGGGGTGTGGGCGATTCTGTTTTGTCCTCGTCGCTCTCTTCAGCCACGACAAACCTCTGTGGGTAGGAATTCTGAGCATAGAATGCCAAATTTGGCTTTGGTTAAAGCGAAGATAAGAAGAAGAAAACAGGCGTTTTTTGGCGGATGAGCAGGCAAAGGGGAACGGGACCGCCGGCTGGCAGTCCCGCTGAAAACAGAATGCCGCCAGCCTGGCGGCCGGCGGCGCAGGGTCAGAACCCTAAGCTATCCAGCAGGTCATCAACCTGATCCTGGTTCGCTACCACGCCCGGCGCATCGGCGTGGATCTGCGGACCGTTCAGCAGGCTGGTGCCCTCCTGACGCTTCTCGGCGCTGACTTCCGGCATGTTCTCCAGCAGCACCATCAACAGCTGGCGCTCAATCTCCTGAATCACATCCATCATGCGCTTGATCACCTGACCGGTCAGGTCCTGGAAATCCTGCGCCATCATAATTTCAAGCAGCTGCTTGTTGGTAAAGGCGGTATGCTCTGGCACTGCACTGAGGAATTCGCGCGTATCCGTCACCAACTCTCGCGCATCGGCCAGCTCAATCGGGTTCTCAAACCATTGGTCCCAACGCCCTTTCAGCTGGGTCGCCCCGGCTTCCATTTTATCCTGATGCGGCTGCGCCGCTTCGACGCAGTTCAGCGCACGATCGGCAGCCTGCGCCGTCATCTGTACCACATAATCCAGACGATCGCGGGCATCGGGAATGGCTTCAGCCGCATCGGCAATGGCTTTATCCAGCCCCAGCTCGCGCAGACTGTCGCGCAGCATGCGCGTCAGAGAGCCAATGCGAGCAATGATATCGTGTGCCGAGGCATCCTCAGTTGATTTCGGAAGGTCGCTCATCACATCTCCTTACATGCCCAGTTTTTCGAAGATCTTGCCTAATTTCTCTTCCAGCGTGGCGGCGGTGAATGGCTTCACCACGTAGCCGCTGGCGCCCGCCTGCGCGGCGGCGATAATGTTCTCTTTCTTCGCTTCAGCGGTGACCATCAGTACCGGCAGCTTGCCCAGCGCGGCGTCCGCACGAATGGTCTGCAGCAGCTGCAGGCCATCCATGTTCGGCATGTTCCAGTCAGAAATGACGAAGTCGAAACCGCCCGCTTTCAGCTTGCCGAGGGCGTCTACGCCATCTTCCGCTTCTTCGACGTTATTGAAGCCCAGCTCTTTCAGCAGGTTACGCACAATACGACGCATCGTGTTGAAGTCGTCCACCACCAAAAAGCGCATGTTTTTATCAGCCATAATTACTCCTGTGTTATCTCGCCCGGCAGGACGGGCCTGTTAAATACGCAGTGCCTGTCCGGCGCTAATTTTTGCCAGCATATGCTGGCTGATGTTGCCTAAATCCACGACTTCGCTCACACCGCCGCTGGCGATGGCTTCTCGCGGCATTCCAAAGACCACGCAGGAGGCTTCGCTCTGCGCGATAGTCCAGGCGCCGGCGCGATGCATTTCCAGCATGCCCGCCGCGCCGTCGTTACCCATGCCGGTGAGGATGACGCCCACCGCATTTCGTCCGGCATTGACGGCCACCGATCTGAACAGCACATCCACCGAGGGCTTGTGGCGGTTTACCGGTGGCCCTTCATTCAGTTTCACCACATAGTTGGCACCGCTGCGCGCCAGCTCCATATGCATCGCACCAGGGGCGATATAGGCATGCCCGGGCAGGATGCGCTCGCCGTCCTCCGCCTCTTTCACGGTGATCTGACAGAGCTTGTTAAGGCGATCGGCGAAAGATTTGGTAAAGCCCGGCGGCATATGCTGAGTGATCATCAGCGCCGGGCTGGTCGGCGGCAGCGGCTGCAGCACGTGGCGAATCGCTTCGGTGCCGCCGGTCGAAGAGCCAATGGCAATCAGCTTTTCGCTGCTGAGCAGCGGACCCGCCTTCAGGGTCACCGGCGCCGCCATCACTGGACGGGCGTGCAGCTGCGCACGCGCCGCCGCGCGGATCTTGTCGGCGATCGTCTGGCTGTAGCCCAGCATCCCTTCGCGAATACCGAGCTGCGGCTTGGTGACGAAATCCACCGCCCCCAGCTCCAGCGCGCGCAGCGTAATCTCCGAGCCTTTACCGGTCAGCGACGACACCATCACCACCGGCATCGGGCGCAGACGCATCAGCTTCTCCAGGAAGTCGAGGCCATCCATACGTGGCATCTCCACGTCCAGCGTCAGCACCTGCGGGTTATACTGTTTAATTAAATCGCGGGCGACCAGCGGATCGGGTGCCGTAGCCACCATCTCCATATCGGGATGACTGTTAATGATTTCGGTCATCAACTGGCGCATCAGCGCGGAATCATCCACGCACATTACGGTGATTTTGCTCATCATCTTTCCTTCGTCAGTCCATAGACGGTTTGTCCACGCAGCCAGAACTCTTTGCTGATCTGACTAAAGTTCTCTGAATGACCGGCAAACAGCAGTCCGCCCGGCTTCAGCAGGGGAACAAAACGGCGCAGAATTTTCTCCTGCGTCTCTTTATCGAAATAGATCATTACGTTGCGGCAGAAGATTGCATCGAACGGCCCCGGCAGCGCCCACTCGTTCGCCAGCAGGTTGAGCTGGGCGAAGTTAACGCTGTTCGCCAGTTCCGGACGCACGCGCACCATGCCGCTGTGCGGGCCGGTGCCGCGCAGGAAAAAGCGCTGCATCTGCTGCTGCGACAGGGTGCGCAGCTCTTCCTGGCGATAGACGCCGGAAATCGCCTTCTCCAGCACCTGGGTGTCGATATCGCTGGCGTGAACCTGAAACTTGCCCGGCCCGGTGCCGAGCGTTTCCGCCAGCGTCATAGCGATGGAGTAAGGCTCTTCGCCGGTTGAGGCCGCCGCACACCAGACGTTAAAGCTGCCCGCGCGCTTGCGCGCATGTTCCGCCAGAATGGGGAAGTGGTGCGCCTCGCGGAAAAACGCCGTCAGGTTGGTGGTCAGCGCGTTGATAAAGGCCTGCCACTCTGCGCTGTTGACGTCGTTCTCCAGCAGCGCCAGATAGCGGCCAAAGTCATCAATGTTCAGCGTACGCAGACGGCGCACCAGTCGGTTGTAGACCATTTCGCGCTTGTGGTCGGCCAGCACAATGCCAGCGCGCTGATAGATCAGCTGGCTGATACGACGAAAGTGTGTATCCGAGAGCGGCAGGCGCTGCACCATCTGCGAGAGCAGCGTTGTCGCTTCGTTTTGATCCAGTAACGTCGATTTCTTCATTTCAGGTCACCTGGCACTGTACTTCACTGATTAAATTCTGCTGCTGTGTCGGGCGGCGCTGCCGCCAGCCCGACCATCCAGGCGATTAAAAGGTTTCCCAGTTGTCGTCGCTGCGAGCCGGCGGTGCGCGTGAGGCCGCAGCCGGCGCGTCCAGCCGTAAACTTTTCGACGCCGTAGTTCTGTTAACGGCCTGGGCGACAAATTCTTTACCAATATTGAACACAGAAACTGCCTGTTTCAGTCGGCTGGCCTGATCTTCCAGCGAGGCAGCCGCTGAAGCAGACTCTTCCACCAGCGCGGCGTTCTGCTGCGTGACGCGATCCATCTCCGTTACCGCCAGGCCGACCTGATCGATGCCGCGGCTCTGCTCGTCCGACGCCGAGGCGATTTCGCCCATAATGTCGGTCACGCGCGTGACTGCGCTGACGATGTCATTCATGGTTTCGCCGGCGCTCTCTACCAGCACCGAGCCGGTATCAACGCGCGCCACCGAGTCCTCGATCAGGGCTTTAATCTCTTTCGCCGCCTGCGCGCTGCGCTGCGCCAGGCTGCGCACCTCGCCCGCTACCACGGCGAAGCCGCGGCCCTGTTCGCCAGCGCGCGCCGCTTCTACCGCCGCGTTAAGCGCCAGAATGTTGGTCTGGAAGGCGATGCCGTCGATGACGCTGGTGATATCGGCAATCTTCTTCGAGCTGCCGGCGATGTCGCTCATGGTTTTCACCACGCCATCCACCACTTTGCCGCCCTTCTGCGCGGTTTCCGAGGCGCTCAGCGCCAGCTGCGACGCCTGACGGGCGTTTTCGGCGTTCTGCTTCACGGTGGCGGTGAGCTGCTCCATGCTGGCGGCGGTCTGCTCCAGCGATGCCGCCTGCTCTTCGGTGCGGGATGAGAGGTCGTTATTGCCGATGGCGATTTCGCTGGCGCCGGTGTAGATGGCGTCCGCGCCGTCGCGCACGGTGCTGACGGTGCGCGCCAGCTCCTGCTGCATATCCTGCAGGGCCGCAAGCAGGTCGCCCAGCTCGTTGCGTACGCTACAGGTAATCGGCTGCGTCAGGTCGCCGCGTGCGATATGGCGGATATGCTCGATGCTCTGCTTCAGCGGACCGAACAGCGCGCTGCGCAATACCGTCCAGACCAGCAGGCTGATGAGCAGTGAGCCGATGACCAAGCCAGCAGCCATCATAATGGCGTGTCGATAGGCGGTGTTATTGGCGTCGATGCCCTGCTGCGCCAGCAGCTGGTTTTGACTCTGCCAGGCGTTGTAATCGTTTTCAAACTTATCCTGAAAACTCTGCGTCGGCTGGTCAACGAACCCCTTGAAGTTGCCTGTGCCAAGGAAGCCGGTCAGCTCGGTCAGCGCGTCGCGGTAGGCTTTATAGTTCGCCTGCAGCGTCAGTACGTTCTCGGCGGTCTTGCCTTTTTCCGACAGGTTGGCGTTGAAGTCGGCGAAGCCCTGATCGGCGACCTTCAGCTCCCGGTTGGCCAGCGCCACCAGATCCTGTACGGTTGCGCCTGAACCCGCCTGCTGGCTGTCGAGCAGATAGCGGATCCCGGCGCGGTTCAGGGTGTTGCGCGCCTGAACCAGGGAGACCCATGAGGTGCCCATCGCCCGCTGTAGCGTCGCGAGACGCTGGTTATAAGCAAAATTCTCTTTGTCGGCTTTCACCGTACTGAAAAAAGCGCTTCCGGAAATCAGCTGTAGCAGAACAAAGAGCGCCAGCACACCCAGCAGCCCGGAAATAACGCGTACTCGATTAAACATAAACACCTCATTGGTTGGCGGAACTCACTCTTTATCGGCCTGAGCGATGAGATCTTTATGCAGGGAACGCGGAGTCAAGCAGCAAAGATGCAGCGGCGTGTTGACGTGTTGGCGTGCTGGCGTGCGGGCGTGCGGGCGTGCGGGCGTGGCGAACAGAACAGGCCCGCTTCCCTGCGGGCAATGCATTACGGGTTAAAAGGTTTCCCAGTTATCACCGCTTACGGGCGCGGCCAGCGCCTTGCGTACCGGCGCAACCGGCACCGCGCGCCCCGTCGCGCGAACCGCCTGCGCGGCGCGAGGGATGTTAAATACCGCGACTGACTGGCTCAGACGGCTCGCCTGATCTTCCAGCGAGGCGGCCGCCGAGGCGGACTCCTCCACCAGCGAGGCGTTCTGCTGGGTAACGCGATCCATCTCCGTCACCGCCTGACCCACCTGGTCGATGCCGCGGCTCTGCTCGTCCGACGCCGAGGCGATTTCGCCCATAATGTCGGTCACGCGCGTTACCGCGCCGACGATCTCGCTCATGGTCTCGCCCGCGGTGCCCACCAGCTGCGAGCCGGCATTAACGCGATTTACCGAATCCTCAATCAGCGATTTAATCTCTTTCGCCGCCTGCGCGCTGCGCTGTGCCAGGCTGCGCACCTCGCCCGCCACCACGGCAAAGCCGCGGCCCTGTTCCCCAGCGCGCGCCGCTTCCACCGCCGCGTTAAGCGCCAGGATATTGGTCTGGAAAGCGATGCCGTCGATAACGCCGGTAATGTCAGCGATCTTCTTCGAGCTGCCGGCGATGTCGCTCATGGTCTTCACCACGCCATCCACCACGTCGCCGCCTTTGCGGGCGGTTTCCGAGGCGCTCAGCGCCAGCTGCGACGCCTGACGGGCGTTTTCGGCGTTCTGCTTCACGGTAGCCGTCAGCTGCTCCATGCTGGCCGCGGTCTGCTCCAGCGACGCCGCCTGCTCTTCAGTGCGGGCGGAGAGATCGTTGTTGCCCGCGGCAATTTCGCTGGCGCCGCTCAGAATGGCGTCGGAGCCGTCGCGCACGTTGCTGACGGTGCTGACCAGCGCCTGCTGCATCTCATGCAGGCCGTTTGCCAGCTGGCTCATCTCATTGCGTCCTTCCACCACAATCGGCTGGGTAAGATCGCCCGCCGCAATGGCGCGAATGTGGGTCAGCAGCAGGCGCAGCGGCTGGATCAGTACATGACGCAGGCCGAACCAGCAGGCGGTCACCACGGCGATCACCAGCAGCGCTATCGCCGCCAGCAGCCACATCATCTGCGTAAAGGCGCGCTGATTCTGCTCTGCGCCCTGCGCGGCGAGCATGGTCTGCTTCGCACGCCATTCGCCGTAGGCGTCCTGCATGCTGTTCTGGGCCTGCTCAATATTCAGGCGGAACATTCCCTGCAGATCGCGCGCCTTCAGACGTTCCAGCATACCGGCCAGACCGTCGTGATAGCGGGCGTACTCGGCTTCAAGACGGTCACGCAGCGCGGTATCAAGGCCCGGCGTTGAAGGAAGATCGTAATAGATCTTGAAGTGGCGGTCGGCCTGCGCCAGCTGCTGCTCGGTCTGCTTCACCAGGTCATCTAACGGGCCGCCGTTCATCTGCGTCGCCGTCGTGCTCTGCAGCCGCAGCATGGCGCGGTTCAGGGTAATGCGCGTCTGGTTCAGCGCGATCCAGGCGTCAGTCATCGCCGTTACGTTGCCGGTGGAGACCTGCGCCAGTGCGAAGGCGTCTTTATCTTTCTGAAGGGCGGACCAGAACAGTCCGCCCGACGTCAGCTGCAGCAGGCTAAAGATAGCCAGCACGGCGATCAGGCTGGTCACCACTTTGATTCGTTTCAACATATATTTTCCCGAGAGTCATAAATAAACGTTCAGGCTCTCTATCGGCGTGCGACCGCCAGATTTGAGCCTGATTAACGGTTTTTACAGTTATGTAGTTATTAAAAGTGCGGTTTGTTGCTGAATAGTGCAGAGAAAATAACAGGCCGGGCGGATGCCCGGCCTGTTAAAGGGTGTGCTGGCGGCAAGCCAAATCAGAATGTTTCCCAGTTGGCGTCGCTGCCGGGGGCGGCCAGCGCTTTACGCGGCGCGACAGAGGCCGTGCTGACGGCAGGTGCCGCAATCTGGACGTGTCGGGTGCCGCCCGCTGCCGCGCGCGGGATCCTGAAGACCGCTACCGACTGGCTCAGGCGACTCGCCTGTGACTCCAGCGAGGCGGCCGCCGCCGCAGACTCCTCCACCAGCGAGGCGTTCTGCTGGGTAACGCGATCCATCTCCGTTACCGCCTGACCCACCTGGTCGATGCCGCGGCTCTGCTCGTCCGACGCCGAGGCGATTTCGCCCATAATGTCGGTGACGCGCGTGACTGCATTGACGATATCGCTCATGGTCTCGCCCGCGGTGCCCACCAGCTGCGAGCCGGTATTAACGCGGTTCACCGAATCTTCGATCAGCGATTTAATCTCTTTCGCCGCCTGCGCGCTGCGCTGTGCCAGGCTGCGCACCTCGCCCGCCACCACGGCAAAGCCGCGGCCCTGTTCCCCAGCGCGCGCCGCTTCCACCGCCGCGTTAAGCGCCAGGATATTGGTCTGGAAAGCGATGCCGTCGATAACGCCGGTAATGTCAGCGATCTTCTTCGAGCTGCCGGCGATGTCGCTCATGGTCTTCACCACGCCATCCACCACGCTGCCGCCCTTCTGCGCGGTTTCCGAGGCGCTCAGCGCCAGCTGCGACGCCTGACGGGCGTTTTCGGCGTTCTGCTTCACGGTGGCAGTCAGCTGCTCCATGCTGGCGGCGGTCTGCTCCAGCGACGCCGCCTGCTCTTCAGTGCGGGCGGAGAGATCGTTGTTGCCCGCAGAGATTTCGCTGGCGCCGGTAAAGATGGCGTCGGAGCCGTCGCGCACGTTGCTGACGGTGCTGACCAGCGCCTGCTGCATCTCATGCAGGCTGGCGGCCAGCTGGCTCATTTCGTTACGCCCTTCCACCTGGATACGCTGCGTCAGGTCACCCTGCGCAATCTGCTGGATGTGCGTGATGCTGGCGTTGAGCGGGTTGATCAGCACGCGACGCAGGCCGACCCAGCAGAGCGCGATAGCCAGCACCACCAGCACCATAATGGTTCCGAGGATCCAGATCATGCGCGTATAGGCGTTAGCGTTTTTCTCCACGCCCAGCTCGGTCAGATGCGCCTGATTAGCGCGCCACTCGGTATAGACTTTCAGGAAGGCACTCTGGCTCGGCGCCACCGGCGCTTTGCCCGCTTCGTCGAGATTGTTGCCCAGTAGCGCAGTGTGCAGCTGTGCCAGCGCCGCAGCATAGGTGCCGTAGGCATTCATCAGACGCTCATTCAGCGCTGCGTCTTGCCCAGGGGTGTCCGGGGTGGCTTTAAACAGCTCGAAGTTGGTGGCCGCTGTTTTCTGGAACTGCTCGCTGTCGGTGAACAGCGTTGCAATATCCGGCGTCTTACCATCCAGCTTGCTGGTGGCGATACGCAGCTGGATACGCGTCAGCACCACGCGGCTCTGGTTCAGACTCATATAGGCATCGTTAAGCGCCTGCAGATTCTTACCGGCGAGCTGGGAGACGTTAAAGCTGGTTTTATCGTCGCTCAGGGCAGAGAAAAACACCGCCCCGGAGAAGGCCTGGAACAGGCCGAACATCAGTAACACCAGCAGCAAGCTGGTGACGACACGAATTTTGGTTAACATAGGAGGCCCTGGAAAAGTAGAAGATCAAGCAGTACAGGTATCGACCGCGCGCTGGATATATTTAGAGCAAGGCAGGAGAATTAAAAGGGGTTTCTTTTTGATTTTAAAAGGAAATAGTCACGAGCCGGGATTTATGCCGGCTCGTGAAAAAAGCGGCTTACGCGCTGCGCAGCGTATCCATCAGCGCCATCTCTTCGCTGCTCAGCAGCTTCTCGATATCCACCAGAATCAGCATACGCTCACCGAGCGCGCCGAGACCGGTCAGATATTCGGTCGACATGGTGACGGCGAATTCCGGCGCCGGACGGATCTGATCCTGCGTCAGCGACAGCACGTCAGAAACGCCGTCCACCACGATACCAACCACGCGATGCTCCAGGTTCAGCACGATCACCACGGTGTTGTCGTTATACTCGACGTCCGGCTGTGAGAACTTCACGCGCAGATCGATAATCGGCACGATAACGCCGCGCAGATTGGTAACGCCCTTAATAAACTCAGGCGTGTTGGCGATGCGCGTCACCTGATCGTAGCCGCGGATCTCCTGCACCTTAAGAATATCGATACCGTACTCTTCGTCTCCCAGCGTAAATACCAGGAACTCCTGGCCGACGGTTTCGCCGGCGATTTTGGTCACGGTTGCCATTCCAGTCATGTTTCTACCCTTTTGTTATCAGTCAGGCGGCCGCGCCGGCCACACGTTTTTCACGGTTGAGCGATTGCAGCGCCGACACGTCAACGATCAGCGCGACGCTGCCGTCGCCGAGGATGGTGGCGGCGGAGATGCCAGGCACCTTGCGATAGTTGCTCTCGAGGTTTTTCACTACCACCTGATGCTGGCCAATAAGCTGATCGACCAGCAGCGCGTAGCGTTTGCCCGCGCTCTGCAGGATCACCACGATGCCCTGCGTCGCCTCGGTTTTCGCGCCCTGCACGTCAAACACATTCCACAGCTCGACCAGCGGCAGGTATTCGCCGCGCACTTCCAGCACGCATTCGCCACCCGCCAGCGGCTTCAGCTCTTCGCTGCGCGGCTGCAGGGACTCCATTACCGCGTTGAGCGGCAGGATAAAGACTTCGTCCGCTACGCGTACTGACATGCCGTCGAGGATAGCCAGCGTCAGCGGCAGCAGGATACGGATGGTGGTGCCTTTGCCCTGCTTCGAGGCGATCTCTACGTGGCCGCCCATCTCCTGAATGTTTCGCTTGACCACATCCATGCCGACGCCGCGGCCCGATACGTCGGTTACCTGCTCGGCGGTAGAGAAGCCCGGAGCGAAGATCAGCATGCCGACCTCTTCGTCGCTCATGTTTTCGCTGACCGGCAGGCCAGAGGAGAGCGCTTTGGCGAGGATGCGCTCGCGGTTCAGGCCAGCGCCGTCGTCAGAGACTTCAATACAGATATTGCCGCCCTGGTGTTCCGCCGACAGCGTCAGGTTGCCGGTGGCAACCTTGCCTGCTGCCAGGCGTTTTTCCGGCGATTCGATGCCGTGATCCAGGCTGTTACGTACCAGATGCGTTAACGGATCGATAATGCGTTCGATCAGGCTCTTGTCGAGTTCGGTAGAGCTGCCGAGCAGCGTCAGCTCCACCTCTTTGCCCAGCTTGCTCGCCAGGTCGCGCACCAGGCGCGGGAAGCGGCTAAAGACATACTCCATCGGCATCATACGAATCGACATCACCGACTCCTGCAGGTCGCGCGCGTTGCGCTCCAGCTGACCCATGCTGTTCAGCAGGTCGCCGTGCGCCACCGGGTCGAGTTCGCCCGAACGCTGCGCCAGCATCGACTGGGTGATCACCAGCTCGCCGACCAGGTTGATCAGCTGATCGACCTTCTCTACCGCAACGCGGATGCTGCTTGATTCGCTGCTTTTAGCGGGCGCAGCGGCGCGTTTGGCTTCGCGCTTCGCCACCGGCAGTTCGCTGACGCTGGCGCTCTGCACCGCCGCGGCCTCGACGACCGGCGCCGCTTCGGCGACCGGGGCGGCTGCAACAGCAGGCGCGCTTTCTGCGTCAGCCTCCGGGAAGCGAATCTGCGCCTCTTCAATCACAAAGCAGAGCACCGCCACGATATCGTCTTTGCTGACGCCGTCGATGCTCGCCTCAAGGAAATTAGGGCCTTTAACCACGTTGCTCAGGCCGCCGAGATTGCCCAGCTCCTCCAGCATCAGATCGACCTCTTTCTCTTTCAGGTCAATCAGCTTCACGCGCAGGCCACTGCTGGCGGCCGATGCGCTCTGCACGGCAGGCTCCGCCGGCACGGCGGCGACGACCGGCGCGGCGACCGGCAGGCCTTTCGCCTCTAACGCCAGCTGGCGCAGCGCTTCGCAGATGTAGTTAAAGCTTTCCGCGTTCGGCTCCTGCGCGGTTTTATAGGCATCGAGCTGTTCCTGCATAATATCTTTGGTTTCCAAAAACAGGTTGATGATGTCGGTGCTGAGCTGCATCTCGCCGCGACGAGCACCATCCAGAATATTTTCCAGAATGTGGGTTGTTTCCTGCAAAACCGTAAAACCAAAGGTTCCGGCTCCGCCTTTTATCGAGTGGGCGGCGCGGAAGATGGCATTTAGCTGCTCGGAGTCCGGCTCCTGGGGATCGAGTCCCAGCAGATGCTGCTCCATATCGGCTAACAGCTCATCGGCCTCATCGAAAAACGTCTGGTAAAAATCGCTGATGTCCATGCTCACGGGGTCACCTCGGCTGTGAGGGGGCTGTTGTGGTTACCGGGCTGCTGCTTTGCGGCACAGGCGGCGCGGTAATCTTTTCTATTGCCGCCGGATCGCTCACCTGGACGGCGTCGCTCTCGGCGTTCTCTTTTTCAATCGCCGCTTCGGTGTCATGGTTCAACACCAGCAGGCTAATGCGGCGGTTAACCGCGTCGTTGCCGACGCGATTTTTCAGTTTCATGGTGTCGGCCATGCCGACCACGCGCAGTACTTTGCCGCCGTCGAGCCCGCCCATCACCAGCTCGCGACGCGAGGCGTTGGCGCGATCGGCGGAAAGCTCCCAGTTGCTGTAGCCGCGATCGCCATTCGCGTACTGAAAGTCGTCGGTATGGCCCGCCAGGCTGATGCGGTTCGGAATATTGTTTAGCAGCGGCGCAATGCCGCGCAGGATGTCGCGCATATAGGGTTCGACCTCGGCGCTGCCGGTCTTAAACATCGGCCGGTTCTGGCTGTCGATAATCTGAATGCGCAGCCCCTCTTCCACCATATTAATAATCAGGTGCGGACGCAGCGCCTTCAGACGCGGATCCGCCTCAATCAGCTGGTCCAGCTTTTCGCGCAGGCGATTGAGGCGAATATCGTCCAGCTTGCGCTTCTGCGCATCCATATCGACGACTTTCTTCACCTCTCCCTTGATGCGCGTCGCATCGTCGCCACCGCCGGGGATCGGGCTTTCGCTGTCGCTGCTGCGCTTGCCGCCGGTCATCGCTACCTTCAGCGGCGTTTTAAAATATTCGGCGATCTGCACCAGCTCCTGCGGGCTGGAGATAGAGATCAGCCACATCACCATAAAGAAGGCCATCATCGCCGTCATAAAGTCGGCATAGGCGATCTTCCAGGAGCCATGGCCGCCCTCGTGTCCTTTATGCTTGCGCTTTTTGACGACGATGATGGGCCGGTTACTGTTCTTCATGCATTTTCGTCCGAGGTCTGTTTCGCCGGATTCTTCGCGTTACGTACGTGCTCCTCCAGTTCGCTGAACGACGGGCGCTCGGTGGAGTAAAGCGTCTTACGGCCAAACTCCACCGCAATCTGCGGCGCATAGCCGTTCAGGCTGGAGAGCAGCGTTACCTTGATGCACTGCATCATCTTGGTGGTTTCAGCGCACTTCTGACGCAGCACCGACGCCAGCGGCGAAATAAAACCGTAGGCCAGCAGAATGCCAAGGAAGGTCCCCACCATCGCGTGTGCCACCAGCGCGCCCAGCTCGGCGGCGGGACGATCGGCCGATGCCAGCGCGTGTACCACGCCCATTACCGCCGCCACGATGCCGAAAGCAGGCAGGCCGTCGCCGACGGCAGATAAGCTCTGCGCTGGCACTTCGCATTCATGTTCGTAGGTCTCGATCTCTTCATCCATCAGCGCCTCAATCTCAAAGGCGTTCATGTTGCCGCTGACCATCAGACGCAAATAATCGGTAATAAAATCCACAAGCTGTTTATCGGCGAGAATGCGCGGATAATTAGCAAAAATTTCGCTCTGCGTGGGATCTTCAATATCGCGTTCCAGCGACAGCATGCCCTGCTGGCGTGATTTGGCCATCAGGCGATAGAGCAGCGCCATCAAATCCATATAGAGGGCTTTATTATATTTTGAGCCGCGCATCAGCTTCGGCAGCGCTTTTAACGTCTTTTTAATCGACTTACCGTTGTTGCCGACGAAAAAAGCGCCAAGGGCAGCACCGCCGATAATTAACAGCTCGGAAGGCTGATAAAGAGCACCGAGATGACCGCCCACCAGCGCATATCCGCCCAACACGGATGCGACAACAATGATATAACCCAATAAGATCAGCACAAGAACATCCTTACGTCCGTAACGTGTTGGTGGAAGTTAAGCCAGAGAGCCGCAGGCGCTATTCAAATCGTGGGCAAAAAAAAAGCAGCGGGGGTTACCCGCTGCTGGATGACTTTCCACGATGCGAACAAACTTAAACGGCGTGTTTAACCTGTTCATCCAGCAGTTGTGGAAAGGTATCGGCAGAATCTGCAGAAAGTTTACGTCTTTTTACCGCGCGCGACGGCGGCTGGCACAGGCTGCAGACAAAGCTGCCAACCGGCTGATGCGCATGGTTAATAAAACTGCCGTTGCAGCTTTTGCAGTCGGCCAGTTCCAGCATATTACTTTCAACGAATCGCACCAGGGTCCATGCGCGCGTCAGCGCCAACAGCGGGCCCTCGTCCGATTGCGGACACTGTTCGAGATAGAGGCGGTAAGCTTTGATTACCGCGTCAACGCCGGTCGCCATGCCGGTTTTCAGCATAAACTGCCAGGCGTTGCAGAACATAGAGGCGTGGATATTCTGCTCCCACGTCATAAACCAGTCGGTTGAAAAAGGCAGCATGCCCTTCGGCGGCGGGCTGCCGCGCAGCTCTTTATAAAGTTTAATCAGACGGCCGCGACTTAACTGGGTTTCGCTTTCCAGCATTTGCAAACGCGCGCCCAGCGTAATTAACTCCATCGCGAGTTGAATATCACGCGCTTCCTGAACAATGCTCTTTTCCGACATTTACATCGCCCTCTTCTTCGCCGGCGTCTCTTCTTTAGAAACATTACGCAGTAAACGGCTGGATAATAAAATTCCCGTGTGGATTTGTTGTAAATCATCCACGCGAGACTCCTGCGTCAGGCGATTAATAATGGCGTGATCGTTAAAGCGAAACTGGCAAACCAACTGATTGGTTTCCGCTAACTTTACCATTTCCGGCAGAGTTAATTGCGACAATGCGTTAGCCATCTCTTCATCAATTCCAAGACGAAACATTGCAGAAGCTTTTTCCTGGTTAATTAATCGCTGTGCAAGCAGTAAATACGACAGATTGATATCATAAATATGTTTTAGTAAATCAGATGTACCCATTTTTTCCATCCTGACAGACGCGACTTAAGAGCATCGCAGAAAAACCCTCTGCGTTACGGGTTGCTGGTTGTTGAATCTAAAGATGGCAAAAATTTACAGCCAAAAACCAAACGTACTCTGAAGTCTGCCTCATGTCCTGAACGACATAATTACAGTGTTAGTCAAAACCCCAGGGCCATTCTTTTTTAAATTATTGCGCTCTTCCGTGACGTCTTTTTACATTCTTTTAAGACTATTCCTAAAACAACGCAAATCTATCCCGTCTGATTTGCACATACAACGACAGGGAGGCGAAATTTTAGATAAAGTGTGATCTGCGTCACACTTTTAAGGCAAATTTTTTCGCTAACCCTTCAGATACGCTTTTGGATTGTCTGTTTTTTGCACAAATTATCTCTGTTTCATTAATATTTTGTCCTAACAAAGTGCTTATTCCCCTTATGGACCAGATGTATCTTTCCCTAAGTGTTACGATCGATCTATTATTTTTAACATTCCTTTTAGCACCCTATAAGGCGCTACTGGGGCACGATAAGCCAGCACAAAATGCTGAAACGACGATCTGTTAACCACTGAAAAATTAGTTACTTAGGGCAAATATTTTTTAGAGTGAGTAAGCGAAGCGTAAAGAACGATCGCGCATATTCGTCGCGTTTTAACAACGAAGCGTTAACGATTTAGAATGGGTGTAAGTGAGAAGAAAGCGAATGTAACAGGATGTTACATTAGGAATATGAATGAATAGTACATTTGACACTTTGATGAGTCACAACTATCGGCAGTTCAGCGTCAGACTTTAGAGCTGCGTGCAGAAAAAAAGCGTTTTTTTTAGCGACTGATGCATAAAACGGCAAATGGTGTTGTCAAGCGACAACCCAACGCTTTAGCGGTACTGGAGAGAGGCGAGCAAAGGCGGAAAGGCGTAAAAACGGCGGCCCGCACAGGCAGGCCGCCGTGATAATCAGGCGAGTTTCGGGAAGGTCGCCACTTTATTTACTGTGCTGTGATCTTCGCTGCGGGGCGGAATCGCCCACAAATCCTTCAGGAAGCTCTCGCGCCAGTGGGTGATGTCATGCTTGCGCAGCACGGCCATCATATCGTTGTAGCGCGAAATACGCTCGGTGCGCGGCATGGTCAGCGCCTGATTCAACGCCGCCGCCACTTCGTCACGATCGTACGGGTTGACGATCAGCGCCGAGGTCAGCTCGTTGGCGGCACCGGCAAAGCGTGACAGCACCAGCACGCCCGGATCGTCCGGGTCCTGCGCAGCAATATACTCTTTCGCCACCAGGTTCATACCGTCGCGCAGCGGCGTCACCAGCCCGACATCGGTCAGACGGAAGATTTTCATCAGCAGACGGCGGTCGAAATGCTGGTTGAGATAGTAGAGCGGCGTCCAGCCCAGCGTGCCGTACTTGCCGTTGATGCGTCCAGCCTCGGTTTCCAGCTGATGACGAATATCCTGATAGGCTTGCACATCCCCGCGCGAGGTGGGCGCAATCTGCGAATAGCGGATTTTACCGCGATGCTCAGGGAAGTTCTCCAGCAGCGCTTCATAGGCCAGGAATCGCTCCGGCAGCCCTTTCGAGTAGTCGAGGCGCTCACAGGCGATAATGTTTTTCGCATCGCCCAGTTCGCGTTTCATCGCCGCCATTTTCGGCGGCAGTGGGCCTTCGGCCATCTCTTTGATGCTGTCCGGCTCGATGCCGATCGGATAGACCTCGGTCATAAAGGTGTTGCCAAAGGCGCGATGCTTTTTCTCGCCTTTGTTCTGCAGCTGCGTCAGCTGGCTGAGGCAGTCGAGGAAGGCGACGCGATCCGATTCGGTCTGGAAGCCCAGCAGATCGTACTCGCACAGCATCTCCAGCAGCTCTTTATGCGGCGGCAGCGCGTTGAAAATTTCCGGCGTCGGGAACGGGATATGCAGGAAGAAGCCGATGCGGTTATTGATGCCCGCCTTACGCAGCGCGGCCGCAAACGGCAGCAGATGATAATCGTGGATCCACAGGGTGTCGTCCGGCTTGATCAGCGGCTTCAGGCGCTGCGCCAGCATCTCATTGACGCTGCAGTAGCCCTCCCAGGCTTCGCGCTGGAACTGGACCAGATCAAGGCGGTAGTGGAACGCGGGCCAGATAACGGTATTGGAAAACTGGCAGTAATACAGATCGTAATCGTTCTGGCTCAGCGGCAGCGCGGCGTAGGAGATGCCGTCATGCTCTACCTGCACCAGTTCGTCTTCCTCTTCTCCGGAAAATTCGCTGATTTCCCCGTTCCAGCCAAACCACAGGCCGCCGGTGCTTTTCAGCGCGTCAAGAATACCAACGGCGAGGCCGCCTGCGCTGGCTTTTTTCCCATCAGGAATGGCGATTCGGTTAGATACGACCACTAAACGACTCATAACCTTTACTCCTTACCGACATTGTCTTGTTTTATTTGTAATAGTAATCGCTCCAGCCACGCGTAAACCGCCTCGACGTCTGGCAGCCGATAGCGCGCCTGACTGGAACCTTGTCCAATCTTCACGGAAATGCCCTGCATGGCGTTTACAGCGATAAATCCTTTCTCATCCGTCAGATCGTCTCCGACAAATACCGGGATACGACCGGCAAAGGGTGCTTCGCGCATAAAGGCGCGTACTGCTTCGCCTTTATCGACTCCCTGCGGTTTAATCTCCACAACGCATTTCCCCGGCTGAAGCGCCAGCGCCGGAAAGCGTTTCACGGCCTGTTCGGCCAGATTGAGCACATCCTGCTCATGCTGCATCGCCTGGCGGTAATGCAGCGCAAAGGCCATGCCTTTGGCCTCCAGTAGCGTACCTGGCCAGCGCGACATCGCCTCTTGCAGCTGCTGCCGCAACGCCTCGGCGACGTCGGGGTCCAGGCTGATAAGGTGCTGCTCGCCCTGCGCATCGCGCCGCTCTGCGCCGTGTACGCCCGCGGCAGGCGCGATTAACGGCGCGGCCAGCGCGTCGAGCTGGGCAATTGGCCGTCCCGATACCAGCGCCAGCGCGCCGTGGCAGAGGGAGGTGAGCTGCTGCAGCTGCTGACGGATCTTTTCCGGGATAAAGACCGCGTCAGGCTGCGGTTGAATAGCGGCAAGCGTGCCGTCTACGTCAAAAAAGAAGGCATAAAGACCGCCGCTTAGCGCAGGAAGCGAGGCATGTTCATTCGCCGCTTGGGTCACGTGTCTTCTCCTGTAGTTGATTGGGGCGCGTACGGTTCGCGGCTTGTCAGGTCAGAGGCCTGGCTCGTCAACGCGCCATTGCAGGATGTTTTCGCGAGGATGAACGTCTGCGGGATCGGCAGCCGGAACGGCTGAACGCGGGGTAAAGTGCAGGGCAAAAACTGCGGATACCAGCAAGTTAACTCAGATAAAACGCCACTACGTTTTAAAACCATCACAGACATATCAACCTGACTGAAAACATCGTCGCGATTAAGTGTAGACGGCCCGGCCGAATTTGCCAGTCGGCACACCATTATTTGACTGTTCTTAGCAGATTATTCTGCCTTTAACGCTTCGCTTACCTCTGCGCCATCCTTTGTCCCGCAAGGGCTGCAGCAGTTAAGGGAAGCGGCGCGGCGAGCCGCCGCCGATCGCATCGCGCTGCACAGGGGGTATACTGGCGAGAAAGTGCTAATAAGGAGCGCCCTGTGTTTCAGGTATCTGACGCCTCAGACGGCGAAATCATCGACGTCATATCTATACAATCTCAGGTGGTTTACGGCAGCGTAGGTAACAGCATCGCCGTGCCCGCCCTGCGTCGCCACGGATTACAGGTTGTGGCGGTGCCGACCGTGCTGCTGAGCAACACGCCGCACTATGCCAGCTGCTACGGCGGCGAGATCCCGCAGCCCTGGTTTGAGGGCTACCTGACCGCGCTGGCGGAGCGGAATCTGGACGGTGCCGCGCGCGCCGTGGTGCTGGGCTATCTGAAATCCACCGATAAGGCGGCGTCGCTGGCGCGCTGGCTGCGGCTGATGCGTGAGAAAAATCCCCGGATGCCAGTGATTATCGATCCGGTGCTGGGGGATGACGACAGCGGCTTCTACGTCGATCCGCAGCTGGCAATGCACTATCGTCAACATCTTGCGCCGCTGGCGACCGGCCTGACGCCGAACCGCTTTGAGCTGAGCTGCCTGTGCGACGCGCCGCTGGAGAGCGACGATGAGATCATCGACGCCGCGCGCTCGCTGCTCGGCGCACAGACCGAATGGGTCGTGGTCACCAGTGCCACCCACGACAGCACGCGTCGCAGCATGCAGGTCTTTTGCGTGACGGCGCAAGAGACCTTTATTACCGAGCATCCGCGCTACGATAATCCGCCTAAAGGCACCGGCGATCTCTTTACCGCCGAGCTGACTGCCCGTCTGCTGCGCGGCGTGCCTCTCAGCCAGGCGGTTGAGCAGGCGAGCCTGTTCGCCCAGCAGTCGGTGCTGGCGACCCGCACGCTGGGCAGGCGCGAACTGCAGCTGGCGACCTCAGCGCCGCTGTGAAACGCGGGCCGCTTCCTTTATGGTAAGGAGACCTCTACTCACCTCAACAGGGTCTTCTGAATGTATAACAACACCTGTAAAACCATTGGCGTGCTGAGCCATGATTTCAGCCATCCGCAGACGGCAATGCTGCTGCAGGAGGTTAACCGGCAGCTTAACGCGCGCGGCTGCGCGGCGCTGCTTATCGACGCCGCCGCGGAGGAGCGTGCGCGCCAGCTGGCGCCGCTGCTGAGCGCCGCGCTGCATCTTTCCGGACGCTTTAGCGACGCCTTTCGCGCCGCTGCCGGGCCGATTCCGCTGGTTGCGCTGGATACGCTTAATCAGGACGGCTTTACCGCCGGCGAAGAGATGGGTCGGCTGCTGCTGGCGCAGGGCCACCAGCGCTTCGGCTATCTGCAGCTCGCCTCCTGCGCCGATCCCGCGCGCCTTGATGGCTTTGGCAGCGTTCTGGCGGCGGCGGATAAACCCCTCGGCCACTCGCTGATCGCTTGCGACACGGGCGATGAGCGCGACAGCGGCTATCAGGCGATGCTCGCTTATCTGAAACGCGCCCGCGCCTCGGAACGCATTCAGGCGCTGTTCTGCGATAGCGATCGGCTGGCGTTCGGTGCGCTGCAGGCGGTGCGGGATTTTGGCCAGGGCGCGCACGTTGCCGTCGTAGGGTTCGGCGACTGCCACGAGGCAGGCACCTCGACCTGGCACCTGACCAGCTGGGCGCAGCCGCACGCGCTGCGGATAACCGAGGCGCTAAACCGGCTGCTGCTTAATCGCGCGCAGGAGGATGGCGCATGGCGTCGCGGCGAACTGCGGGTGCGCCACTCCCATCAGGGCAAGGCGGCACTGGGCGAAATGGGCCAGTGCGGCTGCGCCATCCGGCACTGATAAAAAAAGCCCGCCGTGAGGCGGGCTTTATCCCTTAGCGTTCTGCCGGGCCGTTCACGCCCGGAAAAAACTACTTACGCGCCAGCGTCATGCCGCTGCCTTTATTGAGGGTGATCTGCGCGTTGTACTCTTTCGGCAGCCGCCGCGCCTGATAGAAAACTTTTTGCCAGTAGGGATTGTCCAGCTCGGAGCGCACGACGCCCTGGCTGACCGAGGCGTGGAAGAAGTGTCGATCGGTATCATAGAAGCCGACGTGCATGCCGCCTTTAATGCGGAAAAAGACCAGATCCCCCGGCTGCAGATCGCGCGGCGCGATGCGTTTGCCCATCTTCAGCAGTTCGGTGGTGGTCACGCGATCCATTGGCAGATTGAAACGATCCTTCAGGGTGCGCCAGACAAAACCTGAGCAGTCGACGCCGGAAAGCTCGGTGCCGCCCCACTGATATTGCGTGCCGTGCCAGGTATGCATCTGATCGTGCAGCGCGGCGACGACCGGAATCAGATCGCCCTGATCGCCCTGGCTCTCATCAATGACCTGCGTATCGTTTTGTGCGGAGGTATCAGTCGAATGGCGCGAGCAGCCGCCAAGCAGAAAAGCAGAAGCTAACACAAGCGTCAGCAGAGGTCGCAGAGTCATCATCGTGTAGGGTGAGGCCTGAGCAGGTTGGCACGGTAGAGGACTTATAGCCTAATTACGCTTTCCGCTAAACCAGGCTGGCGCTCGCTTTACGTTAATTTACAAAAAGTGCGGTAGTGGCGCGCTATATGCTGATTTTAAGACAAATATTACTCTCTAGCGTGGCGCATTAAGCGACTCGATAACGCCGGTAAGATGCTGGATCACCTGCTGTGCAGCGCGTGACAGCTGTCGCGCAGGCGCGCAGCATAATGCCAGGGTTAATGGCCGCACGTTGGGATCGCGCAGCGGAACGAAGCTGAGCGCGCCCCGCTCCACCTCATCCATCACGTCGAGCAGGCTTAGAATGCTGATGCCGCTGCCCTGCTTGATAAGCGATTTAATCAGGCGAATATCGTTACAGGTAATAAGGTTCTCCGGCTGCAGGCTGTGCCGCCGGTAGAGCATCTCGACCCGCTCATGCACCACCAGCGGCGCGCCGGGAATAATATGCCGCTCCGCGCTGAGCTGGCCGGTAGAGAGCGTCTCCCGCCCGCTGAGCGCGTGCCCGGCGGGCAGCACCACGCCAACTGGCAGCTCGGCGAAGGCCATGACGCTCAGTCCGGCCTGCGCCTGCGGATCCAGCACCAGTCCGGCGTCCAGCTCCGCCAGCCGCACCTGCTCGCCAATCTGCGCGCTGTCGTGGACGCTGAGATCGAGCCGCAGCCAGGGGTGCGCCTGCGCGATCTGCGACAGCGCATCGGCAATCGCCCCTTCGTTCAGCGCCTGGATCAGGCCGAGGCTGACGTGGCCGCGCCGCAGCCCCTGAATCTCATCGAAGCGCTGGCGGGTGCGCTGGTACTCCCGCTGCCAGCGACGCAGGTCGTCCAGCAGCAGCTCGCCGGCGCTGGTCAGGCGCATACCGTCCGGCAGCCGCTCGAACAGCCGCATGCCAAGCTCCTCCTCCGCCTGCAAAATCTGCCGGTTAATCGCCGAGGCGGAGACGTGCAGCCGCTCCGCCGCCTTACGCAGGCTGCCGCTGCGCGCCAGCTCCAGAAAGTAGTGAGAGAACCGTGAAAAAGGAAGCATGGGTGACCTGTACTGTTTAATGCAACAGTTTGCTGAAAAAACGATGATGGATCGTTACACCCCTCTTTGTCCACAATGTCGCTATCTTCTTTCGCGCCCCAGACAGGTAATCGCCATGAAACAACCTACGCCTCCCGCTCATTGTACCTTTGAACCTGACGACTGGCTGCGGCTGGCGCGCTGCTGGCATCCGGTGGCGCGCCTGTGCGACGTAGGCCCCGCGCCGATGAAAGCGGTGCTGCTTGACGAGCAGCTGGTGATCTACCGAATTAATGAGCAGATCGTCGCCGCCAGAGATGTCTGCCCGCACCGCGGCGTGCCGCTGACGCTCGGCTTTCACGACGAGCACGGCATTATCTGCCCCTATCACGGGCTGCGCTTCGGCGAGGATGGCCGCTGCAACCGTATTCCCTCCAGCCCCAACCAGCCGGTGCCCGCCAAACTCAATCTTATTAGCTTTCCGGTTGAGGTGCGCTTTGGCCTGGTGTGGGTCTGTCTCGCGCCGGACGCGGACAATCCTGCCGCGCTGCCGCAGATGCCGCACTGGCAAGACGCCGGTTTTCAGCAGATCGTCTGTCCTCCTTTCGACGTCGCCGGCTTTGCCGGGCGTCAGGTAGAGGGCTTTCTCGACGTCGCCCATTTCGCCTGGGTACACAGCGAAACCTTCGCCGATCCCGATAACCAGGAGGTGCCGCCCTACAATCCGGTTGAAACCGAGTATGGCTTTGCGGTGGATTACTGGAGTTCGGTTTCCAACTTCGCGGCGGGTGCCGAACAGCAGGCGCCGGAGGGCTTCCAGTGGCTGCGCCATTTTGAGATGCATCTGCCCTTTACCGCCACGCTGACGGTGCATTTCCCTGACGCCGCGCGCCTGGTCATTATGAACGCCGCCTCGCCGGTCTCGGCGCGTAAAACGCGCATGTTCGCACCCATCGCGCGCAACTTTGACCTGCATATTCCGGTCGAGGAGGTTCACGCCTTCAACCACCGGGTGTTCGAAGAGGATCGGCTGATGGTTGAGACGCAGATGCCGGAGCGCCTGCCCCTCGACCTGACGCTGGAGGCGCATATTCCCGCCGACCGCAGCTCGATCGCCTATCGCCGCGGCCTGAAAAAACAGGGCTACGGCGACTTTTTCCTGGTTTAGCGAGGAGATGAGATGACAACCTTTACGGTAACCATTGATGGCCTGTCGCGTCAGGGACGCCACGCCGTTGCGCTGAGCCTGGTGCGCGACGACGGGCAGCCGCTGCCGCGCTGGGAGGCGGGCGCCCATATCGACCTGCAGCTGGGCAACGGCCTGATGCGGCAATATTCGCTTACCGGCTCGCCGCTGCGCCAGGATCGCTATCTGATCTGCGTCGGGCTGGCCGCCGACTCGCGCGGCGGCTCGCGCTATATCCATCAGCAGCTGCGCCTCGGCCAGCAGCTGACCATTTCCGCGCCGCGCAACCTCTTTCCGCTGGTGCCGGCGCAGCGCGTGGTGCTTATCGCCGCCGGTATCGGTTTGACGCCGCTGCTGGCGATGGCGGCGCAGCTTGAGGCGGATGCGGTGCCCTTCTCGCTGCACTACTATGTGAAGCAGCGTCAGGACGCCGCCCTGACGCGCCAGCTGCTGCAGCCGTTCCGCCACGGCTACGGCGAGATCCTCTGCAGCGCCGAGGGGCATAGCCCGCGCCAGCATCTGCCCGAGGCGCTGCGTGCGCCTGAGCCGGGAACGCATCTCTACCTCTGCGGGCCGCAGGGCTTTATGACGCACCTGCAGCAGCGGGCGCAGGCGCTCGGCTGGCGTGAGGAACAGCTGCATACGGAAGCTTTTAGCGCCGCCGCGCCGACGCCGGCGCAGGGTGACGATGAGTGCTTTACCGTTACCCTGGCCTCTTCCGGCGCCAGCTGGCCGGTGCCTGCGGATAAGACCATCGCCCGCGTGCTGCTGGAAAACGGCGTCGAGGTGCCGCTCTCCTGCGAAATGGGGCTGTGCGGCGCCTGCCTTACGCCGGTGGTATCCGGGGAGCCGGACCATCGCGACACCGTACAGACGGAGACGGAAAAGTCTGCGCCGCTTCAACAAATCGCGCTCTGCTGCTCGCGCAGCCGCAGTAAAGCGCTGGTGATCGACCTGTAGCTTCTACACTTAAAGACATCGCCCCGAAACAAGGAGATGTCATGAGTCAACGTCTGCACAAAACCGCCTTTCCGGTCAGCAAGGCGCGCAAGTATCTCGAGCCAGGCCCGGTGCTGCTGCTCAGTTCGCAGTTCGACACGCACAGCGACATCATGACGCTCGGCTGGCATACGGTGCTGGAATTCTCGCCGTCGCTGGTCGGCTGCATGATTTCCAGCATGAACCACAGCCATGCACTGATCCGCGACAGCGGCCAGTGCGTGCTTAACGTCCCCTCGGCGGATTTAATCGATGAAGTGGTCGCTATCGGCAACAGCCACGGCGACAAACTGGATAAGTTCGACGCCTTCGGCCTGACCGCCGAACCCGCCAGCGTGGTAAACGCCCCGCTTATCAGTGAGTGTTTCGCCAGCTTTGAGTGCCAGCTCTATGACGATTCGATGGTGGATAACTACAACCTGTTTATCTTCGAGATCGTAAAGGCCCACGTCGCCGACGAGCCGGAATTCCCGCCGACCCTGCACTACACTGGCGAAGGCCGCTTTACCATTATGGGCGACCGCGTGCTGGATCGCAGCGGCCAGTTTAAACCTGAGATGCTGATTTAGCCTGTCGCCGACGAATCTCGCCGTGCGCGGGTTGAAAAGGATCGCCGCCGTCCCTACTCTCTCATACTCGACCTCGACAGGAGTTAAGCATTATGACAATCGAATACGCAGTGATCGCAGGCGGCTGTTTCTGGTGTACCGAAGCGGTTTTTAAAGATGTGATCGGCGTGGAGTCGGTTGAAAGCGGCTATACAGGCGGCGCGCGTCCTAATCCGACCTATGAGCAGGTCTGCAGCGGCGCGACCGGTCATGCAGAAGCGATTCGCATCGGATTTGACCCTGAAAAAGTGAGCTACGGCGATCTGCTGGATATCAGCTTCGCCACCCACGATCCGACGCAGCTTAACCGCCAGGGCAACGATATCGGCACGCAGTACCGCTCTGCCATCTTCCCGGCCACGCCGGAGCAGGAAGCGGAGGCGGTTGCCGCCATTGCGCGCGCGCAGCAGGATCATCAGGACCCGGTGGTCACCACCATCGAGCCGCTGAAAGAGTGGTATCCCGCCGAGGCTTATCATCAGGATTACTGGGAAGGCGCGGGCCAGCGCAACGGCTACTGCATGGCGGTTATCCCGCCGAAGCTGCAGAAGCTGCGCAAAAGCTTCGCTAACCGCGTGAAGAACTAAGCCAGCAGCGGGCGTCGCGCCCGCTGCCGCATACTGACTCAGCCCCGCCCGTGCGGGGCTTTTTTTCAGGCGGCGGAACGGGTGCGCTTCAGGCCAATCAGCGTCGGGAAGATAAACAGCGACTGCCCCAGGCCGCGGTTGGTTACCGACCATACCGCCACCGAACAGAGTGAACAGAGGCCGACTATCGCCACCGGATAGAGGCAGGCCCACAGAAACGAAAACCAGGCCTGCTCAAACAGATGGTGGCGCTGGGCGAACAGAATCGCCGACATGCCGAAGAACTCGATAAAGATGCGGTGAATCACGTAAATCTGCAGCGTGTTACGCCCTATCCAGTTCATATAGCTCATGTTGAAGCGCTGATTAAGCCAGCGGCAGGCCGCCACGCTCGCCAGCACGGCGAGCACACACATAAACAGGCTTCTGTCGAGGCCGAAAATAACGTGGATGCCCGCCAGCGCCGCCAGGATCGCCCAGGGCACGATATTTTCCCGGCGCCATTCGCTCAGCCGCAGCATCATCGGACTCCAGAATACCCCCAGCAGGAAAAACAGAAAATATTGCGCCACGCTTTGCGGCCCCCAGAAGGGAATAATCTTCTCTACCGCAAGGTAATTAAGCAGCACTGCAACCGCCAGCAGGGCCACTTTATGCTGGCGAAAGAGTTTGGCGCAGAGGAAATATAAGCCAAGCCCGTAGAGATACCAGGAGGTGCTCATCGCCATAAAGGTCAGCTTTAAAAACTCAAGCAGCGAGCCGGCATAGGCGGCGTTAAGATTTTGCGAAATACGCTGGCCGGTAATTTCAGTAGAGATGCCGACAATCGACCACCACTGAATAAACCCCCACAGAATGTAGAGATAAAAGAGATTAGTGATACGGCTGGTGAAAACCTGTTTCCAGGGGCGATTAAGAATGCCATTGGTCGCCAGCAGGCCAGAGACAAAGAAAAAGGCGGGCATGCGCAGCGGCGAGAGTATGGTATTAAACTGCACCCATATTTCCGCCGGGAGCCAGCCTGCGGAGAGATACTTTAGCGTGCCTTCAAAGCCGGGCAGCACCGTGTGATAGAGCACCACCAGCAATATGCAGGCCCCCTTTAGGGTATTAACCCAGGATATTTCCTCTGACTTAGCCTTGTTCATAATTTGACTCCTGCTGTGTAGGTCAGAATTTAAAAGGAAAGGAGAATAAGCGAAATGATACTTTTAGGATTATCTGGCGATTATTCGCCATTCCCCTGCCGCTGACTCTAGCGAAAGTCTTAAAAGTTTTTAGCTGGCCCTGAATTAACAAGGCTTTACTCGTCTCGCTTTTTCTTTACATTTCTTTTATGCAGCACTTTTTTAGTTAGCTGGTAAAGACTAAGCAAGGAAATCGGTCAGCGCTGGCAAAGCTTATTTAGCTGAGTAAATAGGAGAAAACCTGAAGCAGTAAAACCAGAGCAATATTCATAAGCGCAAAAAAATTTAAAGCTTTTGCACCAAATGGGTTAAGCATAAATAATTAGCTGTGGTAGGGCGAATAAGAGAATAATGTCCAGCGCTGGCCCGTGCGCAGCAGGAAAGAGAAATACGCCTCCTGAGAGGCGTATTGATTACTGATTGAGAAATTTCTCGAGGAACTGTCGGGTGCGCGCCTGCTGAGGATTGCTGAACAGTGCTTTCGCCGCGCCCTGCTCAACGATGCGGCCCTGGTCCATAAAAATCGCCCGGTCCGCCACATCGCGGGCAAAGCTCATCTCATGGGTAACGATGACCATGGTGCGCTTCTCCTGAGCCAGCGCGCGGATGGTGTTAAGCACCTCGCCCACCAGCTCGGGATCGAGCGCCGACGTCGGCTCGTCGAACAGGATCACCTGCGGACGCATCGCCAGCGCGCGAGCAATAGCGACGCGCTGCTGCTGGCCGCCGGAAAGCCGGCGCGGGAAACTGCTCTCCCTGCCCTGCAGTCCTACTTTCTCCAGCAGCGCACGCGCGCGCGCTTCGGCTTCCCCTTTCGGCTCGCCTTTGACGATCACCGGCCCTTCAATGATATTTTCCAGCACCGAGCGATGGGGAAACAGATTGAAGTTCTGGAACACAAAGCCGACCTGCTGGCGCAGCTTGCGCACCTGCTCTTTCTGCTTCGTCTGCGCCAGCGTGGCGTCGATAGCGATCTCGCCAACCTTGATGGTGCCGCTGTCCGGCGTTTCCAGCAGGTTGATGCAGCGCAGCAGCGTGGTTTTCCCCGATCCGCTCGGCCCGATAATCGCCACCACTTCGCCGGAAGCGACCTCAAGGTCAATGCCGTGCAGCACCCTCTGGCCGTTAAAGGTTTTCACCAGCTTGCTGATTTCGATGGCGCTCATTTCGCCTCCTCATCCTGACGATTGACCCGTTTTTCCAGCCGGTTTTGCAGCGCCGACAGAACGGTCGCCATAACCCAGTAGATCAGCGAGGCCGCCAGATACATGGTGAAAACCTCCAGCGTGCGCGAAGTGATCAACTGCGCCTGGCGGAACAGCTCCGGCACCTGGATGGTCGCCGCCAGCGAGGTATCCTTCACCAGGCTGATAAAGCTGTTGCCGAGCGGCGGCAGCGCCGTACGGGCCGCCTGGGGCAGAATAACGCGGCGCAGCGTCTGCCAGCGCGTCATGCCGATACTCGCCGCCGCTTCCCACTGACCGCGCTCAATAGCCGCAATCGCGCCGCGCAGCGATTCCGAGGCGTAGGCGGCGGTATTCAGCGACAGGCCAATCATGGCGGAGGGAATGGGATCGAGCTCGATGCCGAACTGCGGCAGACCGTAGTAGATCATAAACAGCTGGGCGATCAGCGGCGTGCCGCGAAACACCGATACGTAGAAGCGTGACAGCAGGCTAACCGGCCAGAAGTGCGACAGCCGCATCAGCGCCAGCACAAAGCCCAGCACCAGCCCGAAAAACATGCCGCCGATGCTGAGCTGCAGCGTAAACAGCGCGCCTTTTAATAAAAAAGGTGCTGAATCCAGCACCAGTTGGAGACTTTCCTGCATTACTTAGTCACATCCGCGCCGAACCATTTTTCAGAGAGTTTGGTCAGCGAACCATCTTTCTGCATGGCGGCGATCGCCTGGTTAACGGCGTTGAGCAGATCGTCGTTGCCTTTACGCAGCGCGACGCCTGACTCAAGACGGGAGAACGGCGCGCCTGCAACCGCCATGGTGTTGCCGGTTTTCTTCACCAGATCCAGCGCGGCCAGACGATCGACGAGGATCGCATCCAGACGGCCAGAGCGCAGATCCTGATATTTTGTCGGGTCGTCGTCATAGGTACGGATATCGACGCCTTTAACGTTGTCGCGCAGCCACTGCTCATAGTTAGAGCCCAGGCCAACGCCGACTTTTTTACCCGCCAGATCGTCCGGCTTGCTGATGGTGCCCGCTTTCGCCTTCATCGTCAGCGCCTGCACGCCGGAGATGGTATACGGCGTAGAGAAGTCATACTTCTTCTTGCGCTCGTCGGAGATGGTCACCTGGTTGATCACCACATCAATGCGCTTTGAGTCCAGCGACGCCAGCATGCCGTCCCATTTGGTCGGCTGCAGTTTGGCCTTCACGCCCAGATGCTGCGCCAGCTGCTGCGCGAACTCCACTTCAAATCCGGTGAGTTTGCCGTTTTCATCCTGAAAGCTGAACGGCGGATAGGTGCCCTCGAGACCCACGCGCAGCTCGCCTTTATCTTTGACCTTTGCCAGCAGGTTTTCCGCTGCGTGCGTCTTCAGGTTAACGCCGGCAATCAGCGCCGCCGCCATCACGCCCATCGCCAGATGGCGACCAACACGAGAAAAAATCATATCTACCCCATTTATTAGTATGTGATGTGTGTGTTGTCAGGCGGCGTCTGCGCCGCCCGGTACTGCGGTATTAACCCGCGAAGTATAAACGTTTTTCTTCTGACTGCTCAGACCGAAGGATGATAAGCAAATAACGCCGGTGCGCCGCCGGTGTGTATGAAGAGCAGCGGCCCGTCGCGGCGGAAACGGTTCTGGCTGATGCCGTCCAGCAGTCCGGCCATCGCTTTGCCGGTGTAGACCGGATCCAGCAGGATGCCCTCCAGCCGCGCCAGCAGTTTTACCGCCTCCATTCCCTCTTCGTTTGGCTCGCCGTAGCGCGGGCCGAAGTAGTCGTCCCACAGGGTAACGGGCGCCGTGCTGGTCAGCTCTAGTCTGGCCACCAGCTGCTGACGCAGGCTGTCCACCACCGGCAGCTGCTGCTCCGCTTTGCGCGAGACGGTGACGCCGACGACCTCTGTTTGCGGCAGCAGCTGCTCAAGGCCGACCGCCAGTCCGGCATGGGTACCGGCGCTGCCGGAAGCGACCACCACTGCGGCGTAGTCGACCACGCCTTCGCTCTGGTGCGCAATCTCCTGCGCGCATTCGATATAGCCGAGCGCGCCGAGCCAGTTAGAGCCGCCCACCGGCACCACAAAGGGGCGAAAGCCCTGCGCCTCAAGCCGCTCTGCCTGCTCCGCCAGCTGTGCCGCCGGATTGTGCAGCGCCTCGACCAGCACGATTTCGCAGTCAAACAGATCCAGCAGCAGCCGGTTGCCGTTGCTGAGGTAGTTTTCCGCCTGGGTGTTGATTGGGTTTTCCAGCAGCGCGACGCACTTCAGGCCGAGTTTCGCGGCGACGGCGGCGGTCTGACGCACATGGTTGGACTGGATAGCGCCCGCCGTGAGCAAGACGTCTGCGCCTTCGCGCAGCGCCTCCGCCGCCAGGAACTCCAGCTTGCGCAGCTTGTTGCCGCCCAGGGCGATGGGCGTGACATCGTCACGTTTGATAAAGATATCGCGGCCGGCGTAATCGGAGAGGCGCGGCAGGTGCTCCAGCGGCGTGGGCGCGCCGAGCAGTTCAAGACGCGGATACTGATGAACAAGATGTAAAGACAATGCGGCCTCCAGGGCAGTCACAGTAATCTTTACAGTGTTGCAGAAGTTGCGCGCAGGATCATCTGCCATCGCGCAGAAAAGAAAGGGGCGAGCGGCCTGCTACCGCTCGCTCACCGTCAGGGTGAGCGGTGCCTGCTTAGCAATGCGCCGCCTGCTGAATGCGCGGCGGCGGCATACTTAACGCGTTGCTGGCACGCTCTGACGCGCTCCCCCTGTACAGAACGCGTCACCCTGCCAGCGCTTTAGCAGCTAGCTGCGCTGCCACCCCAGAAACTGATCGTATTTGCGCAGCGCAATCCGGTAGTTGTTATTTCCCGCATCGGGCAAATCATTCTCCAGGCAGGCGTGCCAGCTGTTGCCGCTTAAGCGGTCAGCCGGGAAATTTTTGGCCTTAAGCATATCGTCCAGACGACGCAGCCTTACCACATATTCGCGGATAGTGCTGTGGCTCATTTCCGTCTGCTCAAACAGGTACTGCTTGAATGCCATAATGTCGAAGTAATTAGGATGCGTATTGCAAAAAATATCACTACAGAAACGGCACAGCGCGGTCAGTTCTGGCTGTAATTTCAGCCACAGCTGCTCATCAATCATTTGGTCCATGCGCGCAATGGCCTCTTTATTGATGATCTGACCGCGAAAGACCAACGCCATGCGGTCCAGTACTTTGCCACAGTGTGAACAGTGGCTCTGGCTATGTTTGTAGTCTTTAAGATAACGGCTTAAAGGTCTGGCCTTGGATTTGGCTCCCATTGCTGAGTCCCCGGTTTTATTATTTTTAGATCGCCAGGAACTGAGGCCGTCAGCGCGCTCCCGTAAGTCGGGCACGCAGGCGTTTAATCGCCTGACTGTGCAGTTGGCTGACGCGTGATTCTCCCACGTCGAGTACCGCTCCAATCTCTTTCAGGTTCAGTTCTTCCTGGTAGTACAGTGTCAGCACCATTTTTTCGCGATCGGGTAACGCTTCGATCGCTTCAATGACGCGTTCACGCAGATTCCCTTCAAGTAGCTGATGCAGCGGGTTGGCCTCTTCATGGCCATCCGTCACCAGCTCCGCGCTGTCGCCGTGTTCTTCCCGATACTCGTCGTAGGAGAAAAGCTGGCTGTTGTTGGTATCCAGCAGAATTTGCCGGTACTCTTCCATCGAAACATTCAGCCGATCGGCTACCTCCTGCTCGGTGGCCGCACGCCCCATCGTCTGCTCGACCTGGTGCATTGCGCCCGCCACTTCGCGTGCGTTACGTCGCACGCTGCGCGGCGCCCAGTCCCGGCTGCGAAGCTCATCCAGCATTGCGCCTCGGATGCGCTGCACGGCGTAGGTGGTAAATGCTGTCCCCTGCAGGGCGTCGTAACGCTCCACAGCATTCAGCAAGCCAATTCCCCCGGCCTGCAGCAGATCGTCAAGCTCAACGCTGGCTGGCAGACGCACCTGCAGACGCAACGCTTCATGGCGCACCAGCGGGACGTAGCGCTGCCAGAGAGAATGTTTATCCATCACGCCTTCGGCGGTATAGAAATCGTTCACGTTGACTACCCTGCGTTAATGAAGTTATCGGCAGGATTATCCAATTCTGTAGGGGGATCGATTGGCTGAATAGGCGGGCAAAAGCGAGGTTATTTCATTTTTGTTATGTCAGAGAGCGGATCGCCCCGCTCTCGTGACGCCGCTTAATCAGACGCGCGCAGCCGCTGCCGCGTGGCGAGCGGCACCGCTTCCCATAGCGCGCACACCTGGCCCTCAAGATCCTGGTAATAGGGGCTTATGCTTTGCCGGGTTTCCGCGTCGGGATGAAAGCGTATCTGGCCCGATTCACCATCGATGCTTATCAGTTTATTGAGAAACAGTCGCTGCAGGTCGCTGCGCAGAAACAGGCCGTTGTCGGCGCTGTTATCCGCAAGGCCGCCCTCTTCGTTTTCCCGCGTATCGATATGGCAGGCCTCTACCCAGGGCCAGCTATGACGGTCGGTAAGGCGCGTGCCGGTCATCACGCAGCCGCCGTAGCGCGCTTTCAGGGCCGCCAGAAACTCGGCCTGACTGGCGCGCTGGAGCAGGCTCGCCTTGACCCGCCTCCCCACCTCCATGCCCGCCATGACCGCTGCAGGGGCCTTATGCTGCGGCGTGCTCAGCACCACGATGAACTGAACAGGACGCGAGAGCGGAAAACAGGGGTTCGACTGGGGATCGAAGAGCTGCCAGCAGGCCTCGCTCTCATCCTCCCGCATCAACACCAGCTGATAGCCACGGCTGGCGAGCAGGTTCTGCGCGGCGGCGGAATGGGGATCGATCATCGCATAGACGCGGCTTTCGCCCATCACCTGCCAGAGGTTGTCGCGCTGCGCCTCGCTGCTACGCCGGAAATAGGCAAAAGGCTGCTGCGACTTGAGATAGTGCTCAAAGCGGCGCAGGTAGTTTTTGCGCTCGTTGTCGTCAGAGATAAACAGTAGCTCCGCCAGTGGACTGTTGCTCTCTTCGCTGGCGAATACCGCGCGGATGCGTAAGGTGCGATAGCTGGTGGACGGGCTCAGCAACCCGCGCACGGTGAGCGCCTTCTCGTCGGGATGCTGCCGCGCGTAACGCAGCGCGATCTCGTCGAAGGTCAGCTGCTCGCCGGGTAACAAGTCATAATTGAAGCGCATAGACACTCCAGAAAAGTCGTTCTGAAAGTAGTGTGTTGTTCTGCAGAGAGTTATCGGCAGGCGCGCGGGGATCTGTAACGCAACAAGCAAAGTGCCGGCGCCAGGAGAGGAGAAGGGCTAAGGTCAGGCGTACTGATTCAGACAGTACGCCTGCCGCAATTATCGCAGCAGATGAAGCAGCGAGAGATCGTCGTTAACTTTGCTTTTTTCAATTTCACGCATAAAAGCTTTATCGGAAATCTGATCGTGTTTCGTGACTGAGTGGTAGCTGTAAATAATATTAATGACGTCTTGTTAGCTGATGGTGCCCACCAGCTCCATGCTGGCTGACAGCAGCGATCTCAGCAGGAACCACTCCGCCGTTAACAGATAGAGGGTAGCGAGTGCGCTCTGCCCGTTGTGGGAGGGGAAACTGTCGTGATACATCCGGTACTGCAGATAATTGCCCATAATATGCGGGCGCTCCGCCAGCCAGGGTTTAAGTTTATCCTGCCAGACGCTGGCCAGACGCTTCATCGATACCGTGACGTCGTTGCCCTCAGCGACATCGCTCTGGATGTAAATCAGCTTATTGACGTAATGATAGAGCGTTGCCGACCCGCGAATCGCCTTGTGGCTCCCCAGATAGGCCTGCAGACGCAGCAGCAAGGCCCACTGCAGCTGATAGTCAGGCTTGATGCTGTCGATATTGGCCGCCATCTCCCCCTGCTGGATAAGATTCAGAACAGAGAAAAAGTACTCTTCAAGCCGGGTATATTTATCCGCGCTGTCGCCTGTTTTCTCGGCAAAAAGAAACAGCATCGCAATGCCGTAAAGCCCCTGCTCAATACTGGCGCCGCTGGCCAGCAGCAGATTGCTGCACAGCAGATTAATAAAGCGCGACGGCTGATCGATCTCCGGCGCGTTCAGGGCGGAGATACGCAGCGATTTATGTTCATTCAGTAGCATCGCCTCAGGGCTGGCCAGCAGGCCTTTTACCGCTTCCGGGCAGGAGAGCGTCAGGCTGTTCCTGATCTCATATTTGGTTTTTTTCTGCGCGCGAGGATAAGTGGAACAGGTGGGGCTCAGCGCCTTCTCACCCATTTTTTTATGGATAGTGCAGAGGCTGTTCTCATCAAGGAAACTGCAGTTTCCACTGGCGGAGAACTTCATGGTGCCCCAGTTATCAAAACTTTTTTTGGTTTTGATAATATTTTCTTCCGCCAGCTGGCGCACCTTAATGTCCCCGCTCTTTAAATAGCGGTTGACGGTGGGCTTATCTAAATAGATATCCCAGCCTTTACAGCAATGGTCCAGGCATTCGCTGCCGGCGCACTTAAATTCGCTGAAAAATAGCGGTTCAACTACAGAAATCTCTTTCATGATCTTACCTGTTGATGGCGTTAAAACGGTAAAAACACATTGTCAGCCACCAGCCTATCAGCAGTCAGTGAAGTGGTTTACTGAATTTGGCCACCTGAACAGAGGTGATATGCTCACCTCAGAACATTACAGGTGCCTCAATGAAAAAAAGAAATTTCAGCGCAGAGTTTAAACGCGAATCCGCTCAG
>NZ_JAKRNN010000012.1:0-150549 GCF_022346785.1 Pantoea sp. ACRSC | reverse complement strand
TCCTGAAGGGACGTTGAAGACGACGACGTTGATAGGCCGGGTGTGTAAGCGCAGCGATGCGTTGAGCTAACCGGTACTAATGACCCGTGAGGCTTAACCTTACAACGCCAGAGGCGTTTTGCGAGACGCGAGATTTTCAGCTTGTACCGGATAAAGAATTAGCGGGAACGAAAGATTTTGCGCTGAAGCAAGGCGGCAAGCGCGGTAAAGGAAGGAGCATACAGGGGTATGTGACTGAGTTTACGAGCGCAGCCAACGCAGCAGCAGCGTAAAAGATTCGTTTCTTGCACAAGAATTTGCCTGGCGGCCTTAGCGCGGCGGTCCCACCTGACCCCATGCCGAACTCAGAAGTGAAACGCCGTAGCGCCGATGGTAGTGTGGGGTCTCCCCATGCGAGAGTAGGGAACTGCCAGGCATCCAAATACAGTGTGCTGATATGGCTCAGTTGGTAGAGCGCACCCTTGGTAAGGGTGAGGTCCCCAGTTCGACTCTGGGTATCAGCACCAGTTACACAATAGTTCGGCGTATAAAGAATTTGCCTGGCGGCTTTAGCGCGGCGGTCCCACCTGACCCCATGCCGAACTCAGAAGTGAAACGCCGTAGCGCCGATGGTAGTGTGGGGTCTCCCCATGCGAGAGTAGGGAACTGCCAGGCATCAAACAAGAAAAAGCCCTTTGCATAAGCAAAGGGCTTTTTTCTTTTCTGCGCTTTACCTTTTCCGCCGATAAAAAACCCCGGAACCTGTCCGGGGCGTTGTGCTCTGTTCAGCGTTAATGGATAACCTGCGACAAAAACGCGCGCGTACGTTCAGATGTCGGGTTCGAGAAGAAGGTTTCCGGTGGCGCCATCTCCACGATCTCGCCGCGATCCATGAAGATCACGCGATCGGCCACGGTACGTGCAAAGCCCATCTCATGGGTCACGCACAGCATCGTCATTCCATCTTCCGCCAGCCCAATCATAGTATCCAGCACCTCTTTAACCATCTCTGGATCCAGCGCTGAGGTCGGCTCGTCGAACAGCATAATTTTCGGTTTCATACAGAGCGAACGCGCAATCGCCACGCGCTGCTGCTGTCCGCCGGAGAGCTGGCCCGGAAACTTATGCGCATGCTCTGCGATGCGCACGCGTTCGAGATAGTGCATCGCCAGCTCCTCTGCCTCTTTTTTCGCCGTCTTGCGCACCCAGACAGGGGCCAGCGTGCAGTTCTGCAGCACCGTCAGATGTGGAAAAAGATTGAAGTGCTGAAACACCATACCTACTTCGGTGCGCACGCGCTCGATGTTACGCACATCATCATTAAGATGGATGCCGTCGACCACGATGCGTCCTTGCTGATGCTCTTCCAGATGGTTGATGCAGCGAATCGTTGTGGACTTACCAGAACCAGAAGGGCCGCACAGCACGATGCGTTCGCGCGGCTTCACCTGCAGGTTAATGTTCTTCAGGACATGAAACTGTCCGTACCATTTATTCACGTTCTCGAGCGAAATCATCAACGCTGAATCGTGGTGCAAATTTTGTGTCATGGAAAACCTCAGTGCGATTTACGCCCGGTGTGAAAGCGCTTCTCCAGATGCTGGCTATAGCGCGACATGCTAAAACAGAAAATCCAGTAGACCAGCGCGGCAAAGACATAGCCTTCGGTCGACATCCCCAGCCAGGCGGGATCGACAGTCGCCTGCTGCACGCTGCTGAACAGGTCGAAAAGCCCGATAATGATCACCAGGCTGGTATCTTTGAACAGCGCGATAATGGTGTTTACCAGGCCGGGGATGGTTAGCTTCAGCGCCTGGGGTAAAATCACCAGCAGCTGCGTTTTCCAGTAGCCGAGCGCCAGCGATTCTGCCGCTTCATACTGACCTTTTGGCAACGCCTGCAAACCGCCGCGCACCACTTCGGCCACATAGGCGGACTGGAACAAAATCACCCCAACCAGCGCGCGCACCAGCTTATCGATGCTGGTGCCTTCTGACATAAACAGCGGCAGCATCACCGACGACATAAACAGCACGGTAATCAGCGGCACGCCGCGCCAGAACTCAATAAAAATGATCGACAGCGTACGCACCACCGGCATACGCGAGCGGCGTCCCAGCGCCAGTAGAATACCCAGCGGCAGCGCACCGGCGATGCCGACCGCGGCGATAATCAGCGTCAGCGTCAGGCCACCCCACTGGCGCGTTTCGACATGCTCCAGGCCAAACAGGCCGCCATACATCAGCAGCCAGACGGTGAGGGGATAGATCACTGCCCAGCAGGCGATATAGCGGCCGCGATGCGGCAGCGATTTCACAAACATCGGGATAATCGAGGCGACGCCCAGCACCAGCGCCAGGTTAATACGCCAGCGCAGCTCGTGCGGATAGAGTCCATACATAAACTGGCCGAAGCGCGCATGAATAAAGACCCAGCATGCACCCTCTTTGGTGCAGTCGGCGCGCGTCTCGCCAATCCAGTTTGCCTGGAACACCAGCCACTCCAGCGCGGGCGGGATCACCTGCCACATCAGCCAGAGGCAAAACAGCGTCAGCAGCGAGTTGAACCAGCTGGAGAAGAGATTTTTTCGCGCCCAGCCCCAGGCGCGGCTCAGCGGCGTAACGGCGGCCGGCGAGTTTTCGTGTGTGGTAACAGACATCGTCATCCCGTTCTCTTAGCGCTCAACCAGCGCGATTTTGCGGTTATAGATATTCATCAACAGTGAAATCACCAGGCTTATCACCAGATAGACGCCCATGGTGATCGCGATGGTTTCGATCGCCTGGCCGGTCTGGTTGAGCACCGTACCGGCAAACAGCGACACCATATCGGGGTAGCCGATAGCGGCGGCCAGCGAGGAGTTTTTCACGATGTTGAGATACTGGCTGGTAAGCGGCGGAATAATTACGCGCATCGCCTGCGGAATAATGACCTGACGCAGCATCACCGGATTGGGCAACCCCAGCGAGCGAGCGGCTTCATGCTGGCCGTGCGGCACGGACTGAATGCCGGCGCGGATCACCTCGGCGATAAATGACGAGGTGTAGACCGAGAGCGCCAGGGTCAGAGCCGCCAGCTCCGGGATCATGACGAAGCCGCCGCGGAAGTTAAAGCCGCGCAGCGTTGGCACATCCCAGTGCGTGGCGGCACCGAAGCCCAGATGGGCCACGACGGGAAACAGCACGAACATGGCCAGCGCGGCGGGCCAGGTACGGCGCAGCTGGCCGGTCTTAAGCTGATATTTGCGATGATAGCGGAACAGCGCATAGCTGCCCGCGGCGGCCAGCGCCAGCGCCACAATAAAGGGGGCGGAACCCGGCGCATATTGCGGCCAGGGCACATAGAGGCCGCGGTTGCTGACGAAAGCGACATCAAACGCGCTTAACGCCTGGCGCGGGCCGGGAAGATTACGCAACACCGCGAAGTACCAGAAGAAGATCTGCAGCAGCGGCGGAATATTGCGGAACGTCTCGATATAGATAGTTGAGAGCTTGCGCAGCAGCCAGTTATCCGACAGGCGCGCCAGGCCGATAAAAAATCCCAGCAGCGACGCAAAAACGATGCAGAGCGCCGAGACCAGCAGCGTATTGGTCAGACCCACCAGAAATACGCGCGCGTAGGTATCGCCTTCGGTGTATTCGATCAGATGCTGGACGATGCCGAAACCGGCGCTGCGCTCAAGAAATCCGAATCCGGACGTGATGCCGCGGCTGGCAAGGTTGATAATCGTATTGTGGATCAGATAACCCACCACGATAACGACCGTGACGATGGCGACAATCTGGTAAAGCCAGGCGCGAACCGCGGGATTACCGAATGAAATGTCCCTTTTCACGCTTGGGCGTTGTGACATGTTGAAACCTCGGAGACAAAGCGCAGTCAGGACGCCGCACGACGCGGCGTCCCATTAACACAGGTAATTAGCGGACCGGCGGGGCGTACTGGATGCCGCCCTGATTCCACAGCGCGTTCTGACCGCGCGCAATTTTCAGCGCGCTATCTTTGCCTACGTTGCGGTCAAACACTTCCTGGTAGTTGCCGACCTGTTTGATGATGTTATAAGCCCACTTGTTATCGAGCTTCAGGTCTTTGCCAAAGTCGCCTTCTGCACCCAGCAGGTGCGCCATATCCGGCGTAGTCGGTTTGGCGGTCATCTGATCGACGTTTTTCGAGTTGATGCCCATCTCTTCCGCGTTCAGCATGGCGAAGAGCGACCATTTCACGATGGTGAACCAGTCATCGTCGCCGCGACGTACGACCGGGCCCAGCGGCTCTTTCGAAATTACTTCCGGCAGCACGATAAACTCGTCCGGCTTGCCGAGTTTGATACGCAGTGCGTAAAGCTGAGACTGATCGGACGCCAGCGTATCGCAGCGGCCGCTGTCGAGCGCCTTAGCGGATTCGTCAGAGCGATCGAACGTCACCGGGGTGTACTGCATTTTGTTGGCTTTGAAAAAGTCCGCTACGTTAAGCTCGGTATCGGTGCCCGCCTGAATACAGACGGTAGCGCCGTCCAGCTCTTTCGCGCTTTTCAGGCCTGCTTTCTGGTGAGTCAAAAAGCCGATGCCGTCATAGTAGTTCACGCCAGCGAACAGGAAGCCCATGCCGCCGTCGCGCGAAGAGGTCCAGGTTGTGTTGCGCGACAGGATATCGACTTCGCCTGACTGCAGCGCGGTGAAACGCTCTTTCGCGGTCAGCGGCGTATATTTCACTTTGCTGGCGTCGCCGAAAACAGCGGCCGCCGTTGCGCGGCAGACGTCAACGTCGATGCCGGAGAATTTGCCGCTGGCGTCAGCATAGGAGAAGCCCGGCAGACCATCGCTGATACCGCACTGCACAAAACCTTTCTTCTTAATCGCATCCAGCGTGGTGCCGGCGTGCGCCTGCTGCGTAACCGCGAGGAGCGCAGCGGCGGCGACCAGCGTAGAGAGCATCATCTTTTTCATAAAGCATCCTGTGTGGCGTAATTATTTTGTTATGTTTGATGCGCACCCTGCAGCGCGCTATTACCTGTCTGTGGCGGTCAGCCACGCATAGCTCTGCAAAGCCAGTGCCAGGTTTGCAGAATCGTGTGTGGGCTGGAAAGATCTCTTATTAATCTGAAGGAGCAGTAAAGCAGCGTTACTATCGCGCACCAAAAGGAAGCAAAGCGAGTCGCCGCGATCACAATTAGTGCAAATAGTTTCACTATATGGAAGCAATGTGAGCCAAAGCTCAGGAAAGGATGTATGCAGAAGATGAGTTACGCTTTTCGCCAACAATGATCACTGACCGGGCGTCAGCGCTGGGGTTGCAGCGAGGCGAGTGAAGAAAAGGGGAGGTGAGGCGAAGGGATAAAACAAAATCAGCACCCAGGCAATCTTCACTTACGCGATTGCAACTAAGGTTACCATTTGCGAATGAGTTGTTTCATCGCTTTCAGCTTAATGGCGAAATGCTGCGCAAATAAAAACGCCAGCACTCAGGCTGGCGTCATTTACCGCATCAACTAAAAATCAGTTCATGCCGTATTTTTTCAGTTTCTTACGCAGAGTACCACGGTTGATACCCATCATCAGCGCAGCACGGGTCTGGTTGCCACGGGTATACTGCATCACCATGTCCAACAGTGGCTGCTCGACTTCAGCCAGTACCAGCTCATAGAGGTCGTTAACATCCTGACCGTTCAGTTGAGCAAAATAGTTCTTCAGTGCCTGTTTAACCGAATCACGCAGAGGCTTTTGCGTCACCTGATCCTGTGAGTTAACGGTAGAAACGGTCAGTACGTCAGAATTTACGCGTTGTTCGAACATAGTTCTTTCAGCTCTTTATTTCGTTTACGCAAGATTTTCGAAGTATGCCTCCAACGCCTCCAGCTGTTCGCTGGCATCCTCTATGGCGTTGAATGTGCGCCGAAACTGGTCATTAGGGGCATGCTCCTGCAAATACCAGGAGACGTGCTTTCGCGATATACGGTATCCCTTGCCTGGACCATAAAAGTCGTGCAGCTCACGTATATGCGCAATGAGCATACGCTTCACCTCTGCCAGCGGCAGCGGCGCAAGCAGCTCCCCAGTGTCCAGATAATGCTGGATTTCCCGGAAGATCCACGGTCTTCCCTGAGCCGCGCGGCCTATCATCAGGGCATCGGCCCCCGTATAGTCAAGCACGGCTCTGGCTTTATGCGGGTCAGTTATGTCGCCATTCGCGATAACGGGAATGGTGACACTCTGCTTAACTGTCCGAATGCTGTCGTATTCAGCTTCCCCGTTGAACAGGCAGGCACGAGTGCGTCCATGTATCGTCAGGGCCTGAATGCCACAGCGTTCAGCCAATTGGGCAATCTCTACACAGTTACGGTTTTCCGTATCCCAGCCGGTGCGAATCTTCAGCGTAACGGGCACATCTACTGCGTTAACCACGGCGGTGAGGATAGATTTCACCAGCTCGGGATACTGCAGCAGCGCTGAGCCTGCCATCTTTCGATTCACTTTTTTGGCCGGGCAACCCATGTTGATATCGATGATCTGCGCGCCAGACGCCACGTTAATACGCGCGGCCGCCGCCATCTCATCAGGATCGCAACCTGCTATTTGCACGGCGCGAACGCCGGGCTCGTCACTGTGCACCATACGCAAACGGGATTTGTCACTGGCCCAGACTTCAGGGTTAGATGACAGCATCTCAGAGACCGCCATACCGGCGCCGTTCTCAAAACAGAGCGTGCGAAACGGCCTGTCGGTAATCCCGGCCATCGGCGCAGCAATGAGCCGATTACGTAGCTGGTGGTGTCCAATGCGCATGAAGAAGAAGTGACCGTAACTGTTCGCAAGGCGGCGTATATTACGCATTTTTTACCGAAGATGAAAGGCCAAACTTTGAACAATTCGCCGTAAACAGCGGGATAAAGACGGTTAAAGCGCAGTCAATTTTTTAATTATTGTTTATATTCAATCGCTTAAAAAATTATGCTGGAATTGTGAACAAAAATTTTTCTCAAAACACGACGTAAATCACAACATAAAAAGCGCTACATCAGGCAATTAGCCAGAGATATGACGCCTGGCAGACGCTTTTTTGCGCAGTTTCGTTGCGGCCGGAGCGTAATTAATGCGTCCGGCCGCGTGCGTTTTTTGCTCAGGGCGAAAGCCAGCCAGTGACAGCGGCTGGCGAACGGCTTAGCGGCGCACGCCGGTAATGCGGCACCATTCCTCTTTTTCCGCCACCGGATCGAGCGCAAAGCGGTCAGCATAGGCCTCGCAAACGCCCTCCGCCTGGCTGGCCAGCACGCCGGAAAGGCCCAGATGGCCGCCCGCTTTCGGCAGCACGCTAATCAGCGGCGCCAGCTCGCGCAGCGGACCGGCAAGGATATTGGCGACCACCACGTCAGCCTGCAAATTCTCCGGCTGCTGATGCGGCAGATAGAGCGACAGGCGATCGGCGACGCCGTTGCGCTCGGCGTTGTCGCGGCTGGCCTGGATCGCCTGCGGATCGATATCAATGCCGATCGCCTGTGCCGCGCCCAGCTTCAGGGCGGCAATTGCCAGAATGCCGGATCCGCAGCCGAAATCGATCACCGTTTTGCCCGCCAGATCCAGGCCGTCCAGCCAGCTAAGGCAGAGGGAAGTGGTGGGATGGGTGCCGGTGCCGAACGCCAGTCCTGGATCGAGCATCACGTTGACGGCGTCTGGATCCGGCACGTCGCGCCAGCTTGGACAGATCCAGAGGCGCTCGCCAAAGCGCATCGGATGAAAGTTATCCATCCATTCACGCTCCCAGTCTTTATCTTCGATCTGCTCGATCTTATGGCGAAAGCCCGATCCCAGCAGCGGATGCTGACTCAGCTCGGCGACCACGTCGTTCATGTCCGTTTCCGCGTCGAACAGGCCGATCACGTCGGTATCACCCCACAGGCGCGTCTCGCCCGGCAGCGGCTCATAAACCGGATTATCGTGCGTATCCTGAAAGGTCACGGAGACCGCGCCGCTCTCCATCAGCGCATCGCTGAGAGGTTCGGCGTGCTCGCCGGTGCTGTTAATTTTGATTTGAATCCATGGCATAGCGTTTCTCTTTATTCCAGCGCAGCATCAGGCGCGCGGCCAAACAGATTACCGACCAGAAAAGCCAGCAGGCTTATGGTCAATGACGGAACGATAGGGTGAAAGCCACCCCATTCAATATTCAGGCTGGCAAGCAGCGTGTAGCTCCCTGCGCCCGCCAGCATGCCGGAGAGGGCGCCGGCGGCGTTGGCGCGCGACCAGTAAAGGCCCAGCACCAGCGGCCAGAGGAAAACGGCTTCCAGACCGCCGAAGGCCAGCAGGTTTAGCCAGATGATCATATCTGGCGGATTCCACGCCGCCAGCAGCAGCAGCAGGCCCAGCACGAAGGTGATGGTGCCGGAGAGCAGGCGCAGGCGCGATTCATTTTCGCTTTGCTGCGGCGCAATACGCAGATAGAGATCTTTGATCAGGGTAGCGGAGGATTGCAGCAGCTGCGCGTTAATGGTCGACATGATCGCCGCCATCGGCGCGGCGAGGAACACCCCCGCAGCCATCGGCGGCAGCACGGTAATCATCAGGGTCGGAATGACGCGATCGGGAATAGCCAGATCCGGCAGAATCGCCCGGCCGAGCGCGCCGGCCAGATGCATGCCGAGCATCAGCACCACCACCACGATGGTGCCGAGAATAATGCCGCGATGCAGCGCTTTGCTGTCTTTATAAGAGATGCAGCGCACGGCGGTGTGGGGCAGACCGATAACGCCGAAGCAGACCAGCACCGCAAAGGAGCTCAGGAAGGTCGGGTTGATCACGTTGCCGACCCCTTCTGGCGACACCAGCTGCGGATCGATAGCGCGCAGTTTAGTGACCGCCGTGCCGAGCCCGCCCGCCTGATGGATGACGGCGAACAGCAGCAGAAAGGTGCCGATCAGCATCACCAGCCCCTGCATGGCATCGTTCAGCACGCTGGCGCGAAAGCCGCCGAAGGCGGTATAGAGCGCGATGGTGCCGCCGAAAATCAGCAGGCCGGTATCGTAAGGAATGCCCGCAGCGGTCTCAAGCAGGCGCGCGCCACCGATAAACTGCACCGTCATGGCGCCAATAAAGGCCACCAGCAGACTGATGCTCGCCAGCCAGATCAGCAGCGTGCTGCGGTAGCGCGCATAGAGCATATCGTTCAGCGTCACCGCGTTATAGCGGCGCGCCAGAATAGCGAATTTTTTGCCCAGCACGCCGAGGGACAGCCAGACCGCCGGCACCTGGATCATCGCCAGCAGCACCCAGCCTAGCCCATATTTATAGGCAGCGCCGGGGCCGCCTATAAAAGAGCTGGCGCTGATATAGGTGGTGGTGATGGTCATCGCCAGCACGAAACCGCCCATGGAGCGGCTGCCAAGAAAATACTCGGTGAGAAAACTGCCCTGGCGCTGCTTGCGCATGGCAAACACCGACAGCCCGGCGATCAGCGCCAGGTAGGCCAGCAGCGGAAGAATGATTTCACTTTCCATCGTTATCCTCTAGCGGCATATCGCGGAATACCAGACGCACCATCAGCCAGCACAGCACGATAAACAGCAGTGGAGCAAACACGCAGGAGAGTTCAAACCAGCGCGGCAATCCCGTCACGCCCGTTTCATCGCCGCCCAGCCAGGCGGAGAGGCCCCAGACGGCCAGATAGGCCAGCGTCAGGTAGAGCGCCCAGCGCGCCTCTTTATTCGCTTGCAGAAAACGCCAGTCCATTATGCAACCTCTACGGCGACAAAAATGAAAAAGGCCGGTATCACCGGCCTGGTCTTGTTGACAAGGTGCCAACGTGGGCGCCGTCAGCAGTCTGGATGACCCCTGGCATCGCCCTCGCTGTTGCGCTTACTTATCGTACAGTCCGAGTTTCTTTTCCAGATAGTGGATGTTGGTGCCACCCTGCTGGAAGTATTCGTCGGACATGATGCGCATCTGCAGCTCAATGTTGGTCTTGATGCCGTCGATGATAAGCTCAGCCAGCGCGTTTTTCATGCGGGCAATCGCCACGTCACGGGTTTCGCCATAGCAGATTAGCTTGCCGATCATGGAATCATAGTACGGCGGCACGCTGTAGCCGGCGTAGATGTGCGATTCCCAGCGCACGCCAAAGCCGCCTGGCGCGTGGAAGCGGGTGATTTTGCCCGGGCTCGGCAGGAAGGTGTTGGGATCTTCCGCGTTAATACGGCACTCGACCGCATGGCCGCGAATAATCACATCTTCCTGCTTGATAGAGAGCGGCTGACCAGCAGCGATACGCAGCTGCTCTTTGATCAGATCCACGCCGGTGATCATCTCGGTAACCGGATGCTCAACCTGAATACGGGTGTTCATCTCGATAAAGTAGAACTCACCGTTTTCATACAGGAACTCGAAGGTGCCTGCGCCACGGTAGCCGATTTCGATACAGGCGTTTGAGCAGCGTTCGCCGATGTAGCGACGCAGTTCCGGCGTAATGCCCGGCGCGGGGGCTTCTTCAACTACTTTCTGGTGACGACGCTGCATAGAGCAGTCGCGCTCGGCCAGATAGATGGCGTTGCCCTGGCCGTCGGCCAGCACCTGAATCTCGATATGGCGCGGGTTCTCGAGATACTTCTCCATGTAAACCATGTCGTTGTTGAAAGCCGCTTTGGCTTCCGCTTTCGTCATGTTGATGGACTGCTCAAGATCCTTATCGCTGCGCACGACGCGCATGCCGCGACCGCCGCCGCCGCCAGACGCCTTGATGATGACCGGATAACCGATACGCTTGGCGATAGCGCGGTTTTTCTCCATGTCGTCGCCCAGCGAGCCGTCGGAACCCGGTACGGTCGGCACGCCCGCTTTCTTCATCGCGGTAATCGCGGACACTTTGTCACCCATCAGGCGGATAGTGTCAGCTTTCGGGCCGATAAAGATAAAGCCGGAACGCTCAACCTGCTCGGCGAAATCCGCATTCTCAGAGAGAAAGCCGTAGCCGGGGTGAATAGCGACCGCGCCGGTGATTTCGGCGGCGGAGATCAGCGCCGGGATGTTGAGATAGCTTTTAACCGACTGAGCCGGGCCGATGCAGACGGTTTCGTCCGCCAGCAGCACATGTTTCAGATCGCGGTCAGCGGTGGAGTGCACCGCCACGGTCTTGATGCCCAGCTCTTTACAGGCGCGGAGAATACGCAGCGCGATTTCACCGCGATTAGCAATGACAATTTTATCCAGCATGGTTCGCCTCGTTATTCGATGACGACCAGCGGCTCGTCAAATTCAACCGGCTGGCCGCTTTCGACCAGAATGGCTTTTACGACGCCAGATTTATCGGCTTCGATCTGGTTCATCATCTTCATCGCTTCAACGATGCAGAGCGTGTCGCCAGCGTTAACTTTCTGTCCGATTTCAATAAAGGCTTTCGCATCCGGGCTCGGCGTGCGGTAGAAGGTGCCGACCATCGGCGAACGCACGATATGGCCGCTGATTTCAGCAGGCTTAGCGGACTCTACGACCGGCGCTGCGATCGGCGCGACGGCGTTGGCTAACGCAGGCTGCGGAGCCGGCGCGGCGTAAGCCTGCTGCATAACGGGATAACCCACATTGGCAGGTGCACGGCTGATACGAACGGACTCTTCGCCCTCAGAAATTTCCAGCTCAGCGATGCCGGATTCTTCAACCAGTTCGATCAGTTTTTTAATTTTACGAATATCCATGAGTGTGGTTCCGTACTCTGTTTAATTGGAGTGAGACAGGCGTTTTACTGCCGTTTGTAAAGCCCATGAGTAACCGTCGGCGCCTAAACCGCAAATCACGCCGGCGGATACGTCAGAAAGATAGGAGTGATGGCGGAAAGGTTCACGCGCGTGCACATTAGAGAGGTGCACCTCGATAAAGGGAATGCTTACCGCCAGAAGGGCATCGCGCAATGCTACGCTGGTGTGCGTAAATGCAGCGGGATTAATAATGATGTAATCCACATTGCCTCTGGCCTCATGAATGCGATCGATCAGCTGATATTCCGCATTGGACTGCAAATGGCTCAGTTCCACGTCAAGCTGGTCCGCCTGCGCAGCTAAATCGCTGACGATTTGCTGCAGCGTGGTGCGACCATACTTTTCCGGCTCACGCGTGCCCAGCAAATTAAGGTTGGGACCGTTCAAAAGCAGAATGTGAAATTTATGCGCCATCGTGCTGCCATCTCCCGCAATCATTGAGGCATCGCGTAAAATACCTTGCTATCTTCCGTTTGTCACCCGCCGCGCCAAAAAAGGCGACGCCGCGCGCAACAAAGCCGGGCATTATATCCGTTTCGGGGCAATTCGCAGCAAAATACTGGTCTTATCTGCGAAGTTGATCCCGAGTAGCCCGGAGGCCCCACCTTTTATCAGAAATAAAGGGGAGAAGACAACTTAGCGCGGCAGCCACTGACGAAACTTTTTGTAACGCCACGCTAACAACACCAGCGCACCCAGTGCGTAAAGCAGCGGCTGGGGCGACAGCACCTTCACCGACCAGAGATAGTGAACGGGGGCGAGGATCGCCGCCAGATAGATAAAGTTATGCAGCGTTTGCCAGCGGCGGCCGAGCTTGCGCTGGGCGCGCTGAAACGACGTTGCCGCGAGCGCCAGCAAAATCAGCCAGGTTACGATGCCCAGCGTAAGGTAAGGACGCGATACCAGCTCGCGGCCCAGCAGCCCCAGGTTGTTGACGCCCAGCTCCAGCAGGTAGTAGCTCAGCAGATGAAGAGAGGCCCAGACAAAGGTCCAGACGCCAAGCAGGCGACGGGTACGGATTAGCAGCGGCTGCTTCGCGTAGCGCGTCAGCGGCGAAACCAGCAGCGTGCCCAGCAGCAGCTTCAGCGCCATCCTGCCGGTAAAGTGCTGAATATCCTTCGCCGGATCGGCGCTCAGCCAGCCCTGGCTCGCCGCCATAAAGAGATAGACCAGCGGCAAAAAAGCCGCCAGATGCAGGACCGCCTTCAGCCAGACGATCTGTTTCAGCGTCAGGCGCACTCAGTAGTTCTCCCGCAAATCGAGCCCACGATAGAGCGAGGCCACCTCGTCGGCGTAGCCGTTGAACAGCAGCGTTGGCTGACGCTTCACGCTGAGCGTGCCGCCGGGGCCGATAAAGCGCTCGGTCGCCTGCGACCAGCGCGGATGGTCGACATGGGGGTTCACGTTGGCATAGAAGCCATATTCATTGGCCGCGATCTGGTTCCAGGTCGTCGGGGGCTGATCGCGCGTCAGGGTGATTTTGACGATCGACTTGATGCCCTTAAAACCATATTTCCACGGCACGGTCAGGCGAACTGGCGCGCCGTTCTGCGGCGGCAGCGCTTTGCCATAAACGCCGGTGCTGAGCAGGGTCAGTGGATGCATCGCCTCATCCAGACGCAGCCCTTCTACGTAGGGATAGTTCAGCCCGCCGCCGATAAAGCGATCCTTCTGCCCCGGCATCTGGTCGGGGGCGTAGAGCGTCTGAAAGGCAACAAAGCGCGCATTGCTGTTGGGCTCCGCCAGCTTCAGCAGCTTATTGAGTTCAAACCCCACCCAGGGCACCACCATCGACCAGGCCTCGACGCAGCGCATGCGGTAGATACGCTGCTCCATCGCGAACTTTTTAAAAATATCGTCCATATCCAGCGTAATCGGCTTCGCCACTTCGCCGTCGATGGTCAGCTGCCAGGGATCGGTTTTCAGGGTGCCGGCATTGGCGGCCGGATCGGCCTTATCAAGGCCAAACTCATAGAAGTTGTTATAGCCTGAGACCTTATCTTCCGGCGTCAGCGTCAGGTTGGCCTGATACTTTTCCGGCTTGCTGAAGGTCAGCGCACGGCCAGCCGGCGCGGCGGGACGATCGTTGCCTTTAAACCAGCTCAGCACGTCCGCCTGCGCGACGCCGGGCATGCCGAGCGCCGCAGCGCTCAGACCAAGGGTTTTCAGCACCTGGCGGCGCCGCATATTAAAGACGCTTTCCGGCGTAACGTCCGCTTCAGTCAGATATTTTGTGGGTTTCATCGCTCACCTCCCGGCTCGAATATGCCTTCCAGCATGATGACTATTGCCGATCGTCGCGACTTTCGCCGCTAAAATATGAAATTTCCTGGCATGAGGCGCCGATGAGAATGCGCTGAAAAGCTGAACGACCAGGGTTAACCGTTGTCTGGTACGGATATACTTGCTCATCGTATGCAGCAGCACTGCTGCATAGCGGAAATTATGTTATTTTGCTCGCGCTTGCGTCAGGCGCGGTGCTGGGCGGCGTAAACGGGTCATTACCGCAGCGAACGGGCACAGGGATGCGATTAACCACGAAACTATCTGCGTTTATTACATTTTTAAGCTTACTGGCAATGTTTTTGATGCTGGTGGGCTGCGCTTTTAGCGTTTACTGGCTAACCCATCAGCGTGTAGAAGGACGCGTGCAGACGCTGGCGACCGAAGTGGATCAGGCGCTGCTGAAGCAGCCGGCAGAAGATCTGCGCAACTGGCTGCCGCACACCATGATGGTAATGAATACCGAGCGGATCGAGCTGCGCAACGGCGACAGGATCCGGTTTCGTCTCAGCCGCCATGAAAACCCGATGCTGGAAGATGAAACCAACCGCTTTATTCAGTTCGACGTGCCGCTGCTCCATCAGCCAGGCCTGACGATGCGCGTCGTCGTGCTCGATCCCGCTAAAACCTGGTTCCAGTCTTTTACCGGCGTCTATACCCTGGCGGCGATCCTCTTTGTGGTGCTGGTGATGAGCCTGCTGCTTTTTATGATGCACTGCTGGCTTCACCGCCAGTGGCGCGGCATGGAGCGGCTGGAAAAGCGCGCCGAGGCGATCCTCGCGGGGGAACGCAGCCCGCTGCGCAAAGGTGATATCGATGAGTGGCCGCCGCGCGCCAGCCGCGCAATCGACGTGCTGCTGAGCGATCTCCAGGAGGCGGGCGAGCAGCGCCTGCGCATCGATACGCTAATTCGCGCCTTCGCCGCGCAGGACAGCCGCACCGGACTCAACAACCGGCTCTTCTTTGACAATCAGCTGGCGACGCTGCTGGAAGATCAGGAGGATGTCGGCACGCACGGCGTGGTGATGATGGTGCGCCTGCCCGATCTCGATATGCTCAATGAGACGCTGGGGCCAGCGCTGGTGGATGAGTATCTCTACGATCTGGTCAATATGCTCTCTACCTTTGTGCTGCGCTATCCCGGCGCGCTGCTGGCCCGCTACTTTCGCAGCGACTTTGCGGTGCTGCTGCCGCACCGCAGCCTGAAAGAGGCTAACAGCATCGCGGATCAGCTGATTAACGCGGTCGACTCGCTGCCGCCGATGCGCATGGTGAACCGCGACGATCTGATTCATATCGGCATCAGCGCCTGGCATAGCGGGCAGAGCGTGGCGCAGGTTATGGACAACGTTGAGATGGCGACGCGGCGGGCGACGCTGCTGGGCGGCAACAACTGGTCTAACGGCGAAGGCAATCCGCTCGATGCCGGACGCGGCAGCGTGCGCTGGCGTACGCTGCTGGAAAACACCCTGAGCCGCGGCGGGCCGCGCCTCTACCAGAAACCGGCGGTGCTGCTGGACGGCAGCGTGCATCACCGCGAGCTGCTGATGCGTATCTTTGACGGCGATAAAGAGGTGCTGGCAGCGGAGTTTATGCCGCTGGTGCTGCAGTTCGGCATGGCGGACAGCTGGGATCGCCAGCTGATCACGCGTATTGCCGCCCTTTCTGACGTCTGGCCCGATGAAACCCTGGCGCTGCCGATCAATATCGACTCGCTGCTGCAGCGCCCCTTCGTCAACTGGCTGCAGAATATGCTGCTGCAGTGCACTAAGTCGCAAAGAAAACGATTTTTATTTGAACTTGCTGAGGCAGATGTTTGTCAACACATCAACCGCTTAGCGCCGGTGTTCCGCGCGCTGCAGGCGTTTGGCTGCCGTATCGCCGTCGATCAGGCAGGGTTAACCGTGGTGAGTAGCGCCTATATCCGGCAATTCCCCATCGATTTAATCAAGCTCGATCCCGGCCTGGTGCGCAATATCGACCGGCGTACCGAAAATCAGCTGTTTGTGCAGAGCCTGCTGGAGGTGTGCAAATCCGCCCAGACGCAGGTGTTTGCGACGGGGATACGCACGCATGCGGAATGGCAGACGTTGATCGGTCTGGGCGTGTCGGGCGGGCAGGGCGATCTCTTTGCGCCGTCGCTGCCGGTAAACAGTAATGTGAAAAAGTATTCACAACGCTATCATATTTAGCCATTTCCGGGGGCAGCCGCTCAAAGCCCAATCCGGGCGGCAGGAAGAGGCGGCGGCATAGCCAATATCCTGTGGCGGAAATGTTAGATTTTATGTCGAACGAGCGCGCCGTAACGGGCGCCTGGAGCCAGTAAAACGGGTGAATACCGCTGTTTTGCACCCGTCAGTTCTCGTTGACCATCGTATAAAGCCAAATTGGTCTATTTTTTCACCGAAGCAGAACGTTTTTGCGCCTTGTGGCGGCTTCGCGTGGTTGGTAAAGTAAGCGGATTTTATTTTCCGCCCCCAGCTTGCAGGATTATCCTTTAGATATGTTTAAAAAATTTCGTGGCATGTTTTCCAATGACTTGTCCATTGACCTGGGTACCGCGAATACCCTGATTTATGTAAAAGGACAAGGCATCGTGCTGAACGAGCCTTCCGTGGTTGCCATTCGCCAGGACCGTGCCGGTTCCCCAAAGAGCGTGGCGGCCGTTGGCCATGATGCAAAACAGATGCTCGGCCGTACGCCAGGTAATATTGCAGCGATTCGCCCGATGAAAGATGGCGTGATCGCGGACTTTTTCGTTACTGAAAAAATGCTGCAGCACTTTATCAAACAGGTGCATAGCAACAGCTTTATGCGTCCTAGCCCGCGCGTGCTGGTGTGCGTGCCGGTTGGCGCGACCCAGGTCGAGCGTCGCGCTATCCGTGAATCCGCGCAGGGTGCGGGCGCGCGTGAAGTCTTCCTGATCGAAGAGCCGATGGCGGCCGCGATCGGCGCAGGCCTGCCGGTTTCAGAAGCGACCGGCTCTATGGTGGTCGATATCGGCGGCGGCACCACCGAGGTGGCGGTTATCTCCCTGAACGGCGTGGTTTACTCCTCGTCGGTCCGTATCGGCGGCGATCGCTTCGACGAAGCGATTATCAACTATGTGCGCCGCAACTACGGCTCGCTGATCGGCGAAGCGACGGCAGAGCGTATCAAGCATGAGATCGGCTCCGCCTATCCGGGCGACGAAGTGCGCGAAATCGAAGTGCGCGGCCGTAATCTCGCGGAAGGGGTGCCGCGCGGCTTTACGCTGAACTCTAATGAAATTCTTGAAGCGCTGCAGGAGCCGTTGACCGGCATCGTGAGCGCGGTAATGGTCGCACTGGAGCAGTGTCCGCCGGAACTGGCGTCGGACATCTCCGAACGCGGCATGGTGCTGACCGGCGGCGGCGCGCTGCTGCGCAACCTGGATCGTCTGCTGATGGAAGAGACCGGCATTCCGGTGGTCGTCGCAGAAGATCCGCTGACCTGCGTGGCGCGCGGTGGCGGTAAAGCGCTGGAAATGATCGACATGCATGGCGGCGATTTGTTCAGCGAAGAATAATCGCCTCAATCGGCTGAGACCTGAATCGAAATGCGCAGGGAGTCGCGTGTAAGCTGACGCCGCGCGCGTCGGCGTCAGACGTCCAGCCCAGGGAAGTACGGCGATGGCCGTACTTCCTTACCTGTTGTCGAGGAACACGCAGAATATATGAAGCCGATTTTTAGCAGGGGGCCTTCCCTGCAGTTGCGCCTGTTTTTGGCGGTGATAGTAGCCATCGCGATTATCGTCGCTGACAGCCGCCTGGGTTCGTTTACCCAAATCCGCAACTATCTGGACACATCGGTCAGTCCGTTTTATTTCCTGGCCAACGGCCCGCGTCAGATTCTTGACGGCATTTCCGGTTCGCTGGCGTCGCGCCAGCAGCTTGAGCTGGAAAATAAAGCCCTGCGCCGCGAGCTTTTCCTGAAAAACAGCGACCTGCTGATGCTGGGGCAATATAAGCAGGAGAACGCACGCCTGCGCGAACTGCTGGGTTCGCCGCTGCGTCAGGATGAGCACAAAATGGTGACTCAGGTGATCTCGACCGGCACCGATCCCTACACCGATCAGGTGGTGATCGACAAAGGCAGCGTCAACGGCGTCTACGAAGGCCAGCCGGTCATCAGCGACAAAGGCGTTGTCGGACAGGTTATCGCCGTCGGCCAGGTGACCAGCCGCGTTCTGCTGATTTGCGACGCGTCGCACGCGCTGCCGATTCAGGTGCTGCGCAACGACATCCGCGTGATCGCAGCAGGCAACGGCTGCACTGAAGATCTGCAGCTGGAGCATCTGCCGGGCAACACCGATATTCGCGTCGGCGATATGCTGGTGACGTCTGGCCTAGGCGGACGATTCCCGGAAGGCTATCCGGTCGCGGTGGTCTCCTCCGTCAAGGTCGATACGCAGCGTGCCTATACCGTGATCCAGGCGCGTCCGACCGCCGGTCTGCAGCGCCTGCGCTATCTGCTGCTGCTGTGGGGCGCGGATAAGAACGGCGATATGCCGATGGCGCCGGATGAAGTACACCGCGTCGCCAACGAACGCCTGATGCAGATGATGCCTCAGGTGCTGCCGCCAGCGGGTGAGATGGGGCCGCCAGCGCCGTCCGCGCAGATGGGGCCGCCAGCACCCGCCAGCAGCAGCGGCGGGACGCAAAGCGCGCCGGCTAGCGCGCGCGGAGGCCAGCCTTGAGTCGTTACCGCAGCCAGGGTCGTTGGGTTATCTGGCTCTCCTTTCTTGTCGCCCTCGTACTGCAGATCATGCCCTGGCCGGAACAGCTCTATATGTTCCGGCCTTCGTGGATCCTGCTTATCCTGGTTTACTGGGTGCTGGCGCTGCCGCACCGCGTCAACGTCGGCACCGGCTTCGTGCTGGGCGGCGTAATGGATCTGATCGCCGGATCCACCCTCGGCGTGCGCGCGCTGGCGCTCAGCATCATCGCCTACCTGGTCGCCTTTAAATTCCAGCTTTTCCGCAACTTAGCGTTGTGGCAGCAGGCGTTAATGGTTATGGTGCTATCGCTGGCTGTGGATGTGATTGTTTTCTGGGCGGAGTTTTTAGTGATCAACGTATCATTCCGGCCAGAAATTTTCTGGAGCAGCGTTATCGACGGAATTCTCTGGCCCTGGCTATTCTTATTAATGAGAAAGATTCGTCGTCAGTTCGCTGTTCAGTAAGGAATTTTATGCTATCCCTCTATCTGGCTTCCGGCTCTCCGCGTCGACGTGAGCTGTTGACGCAGCTTGGCCTGTCGTTTGAACGTCTCCATACCGATGTTGAAGAGCGACGCCGCCCTGATGAAGCGGCGGAAAGCTATGTGCGCCGCCTGGCGAATGATAAAGCGCGCGCCGGCGTCGCCGTGGCGGAGCAGGACCTGCCGGTGCTGGGCGCGGATACGATTGTGGTGCTCAACGGCGACGTGCTGGAAAAACCGCGCGACGCCGCCGACGCCGCCAGCATGCTGGCACGGCTCTCCGGGCAGACGCATCAGGTGATGACCGCCGTTGCGCTGGCCGATCGCACGCGCGCCCTCGACTGTTTAGTGACGACAGACGTGACGTTTCGCCTGCTCAGCGCGGCGGAAATCGCCGACTATATTGCGACCGGCGAGCCGATGGACAAAGCTGGCGCATACGGAATTCAGGGCACAGGTGGAAACTTTGTCCGCAAAATTAATGGAAGCTATCACGCGGTTGTCGGATTGCCGTTGGTTGAGACAGGCGAGTTATTCAGCCATTTTCAGTCACTGCGTGCCGTAAGGGGATAACATGACGGCTGAATTACTGGTCAACGTCACGCCTTCCGAGACGCGCGTTGCCTATATCGACGGCGGCATTCTGCAGGAAATACATATCGAGCGCGAAGCGCGGCGTGGCATTGTCGGCAATATCTATAAAGGACGCGTCAGTCGCGTACTGCCGGGCATGCAGGCGGCCTTTGTCGACATCGGCCTGGATAAAGCCGCCTTTTTGCACGCCTCCGATATCATGCCGCACACCGAGTGCGTCGCCGGCGATGAGAAGAAAAACTTTATCGTGCGCGATATCGCCGAGCTGGTGCGGCAGGGGCAGGATCTGATGGTGCAGGTGGTGAAAGATCCCCTCGGCACCAAAGGCGCGCGCCTTACCACCGACATCACGCTGCCGTCGCGCTACCTGGTCTTTATGCCGGGCGCCTCGCACGTTGGCGTCTCTCAGCGTATCGAAAGCGAACGTGAACGTGAACGGCTGAAGGCGGTGGTAGCGGATTACTGCGACGATCTCGGCGGCTTTATTATTCGCACCGCGGCGGAAGGCATCGGCGAAGAGGAGCTGGCGCAGGACGCCGCCTTCCTGAAGCGCCTCTGGACTAAAGTCACCGAGCGGAAAAAACGCAACCAGACCCGCTGCCTGCTCTATGGCGAGCTGGCGCTGGCGCAGCGCATTCTGCGTGATTTCGCCGGCGCGGCGCTCGATCGCATCCGGGTCGACTCCCGTCTCACCTGCGAGCTGCTGGTGGAATTTACGCGTGAATACATTCCAGAAATGGCCGACAAGCTGGAGCTTTACGCCGGTAAACAGCCGATTTTCGATCTTTTCGACGTCGAGAACGAAATTCAGCGCTCGCTGGATCGCAAGGTCGAGCTTAAGTCAGGCGGCTATCTGATCATCGATCAGACCGAGGCGATGACCACCATCGACATCAATACCGGCGCCTTTGTTGGCCATCGCAATCTCGACGAAACCATCTTTAACACTAACGTTGAGGCGACGCAGGCGATTGCGCGCCAGCTGCGGCTGCGCAATCTCGGCGGCATCATCATTATCGACTTTATCGATATGAACAATGAAGAGCATCGCCGCCGCGTGCTGCATTCGCTGGAGGCGGCGCTGAGCAAGGATCGGGTGAAAACCGGCATTCACGGCTTCTCGGCGCTGGGGCTGGTTGAAATGACGCGCAAGCGCACGCGCGAAAGCATTGAGCACGTGCTGTGCGAGGATTGCCCGGTCTGCAAAGGGCGCGGCACGCTGAAGACCGTGGAAACGGTCTGCTACGAGATCATGCGTGAAATCGTGCGCGTCCACCACGCGTACGACTCCGATCGTTTTCTGGTCTATGTCTCGCCGGCAGTGGGCGAAGCGCTGAAAAGCGATGAGTCACACGCGCTGGCAGAGGTAGAGATTTTCGTCGGCAAACAGGTCAAGGTGCATATTGAGCCGCTCTATACCCAGGAGCAGTTCGACGTCGTCATGATGTAAGCCCTCGCTTCCGGCGACTCGCTCGTCGGCGGACTAAAAAAGCGGCCTTGCTTAGGTTAAAATGCGCATTCATACCGATGATTGTCTGGCGACGGTTGAGTATGAGAGATAACCATCCGTCAAATGCGGAAGACAAGGAGAGGTGTGTGAGGCAGCTGCCGAGGATTGTGTTACTGCTGGTTGCGACCGTGATTGTGATCGTGGCGCTGCTGGTCAGCGGGCTGCGTCTGGCGATGCCGCATCTCGACAGCTACCGCAGCGACATTCTGTCAACGCTGTCGCGCGCCAGCGGCATAAAGATTACCGCCGACGCCCTGAGCGGCCGCTGGGAAACCTTCGGCCCGACGCTGCAGATCCGCGATCTGCGCGTTGATATGCAGGAGAACGGCAGGCTCGATATCGCGCGCGTCACGCTGGCGCTGGATGTCTGGCAGTCGCTGCTTCACTGGCGCTGGCAGTTCCGCGATCTCACCTTCTGGCAGCTGCGCCTCGACAGCAACCGTCCGCTCTTCTCCAGCGATAAAGAGAAAAACAGCTTCAGGCCTGGCCGCATCAACGAACTCTTCCTGCGTCAGTTCGACCACTTCGACCTGCGCGACAGCTCCATCTTTTTCCGCACCCCTTCCGGCCAGCGCGCGGAGCTGGCGATCCCGAAACTCACCTGGCTAAACGAAAAGAACCGCCACCGCGCAGAGGGCGAGGTAAGCCTCTCCAGCTTTACCGGCCAGCACGGCGTGGTGCAGGTGCGGCTCGACCTGAACGATAGCGAAGGCTTACTCAACGACGGCCGCATCTGGATGCAGGCGGACGACGTCGACGTGCGGCCGTGGCTGGGGCGCTGGATGCGCGACAATACGCGGCTCGACAGCGCGCGTTTTAGCCTGGCGGCCTGGGTCAGCCTGCGCGAAGGGGAACTCTACGCGGGCGATCTGCTGCTGCACAAGGGCGGCGCGAACTGGCAGAGCGAGGAGGGCGCGCATCACCTGCAGGTAGACGGCCTGACCGCGCATCTCTCGCGTTATCAAAACGGCTGGATGGTCAGCGTGCCGCAGACGCGTCTCAGCACCGACGGCGAGGCCTGGCCTGCCGGGCACTTCGCGCTGCTGTGGCGTCCGCAGGATAAGCAGCTGCTCGGCCCCGAACATCAGGGCGAAGTGCGGGTCAGGGCGACGCAGCTGGTATTGAACCGCATTGCGCCGCTGGTGCCGCTCTTCGCGCCGCTGTCACCGTCGCTGTTTGAAAACTGGCGCGCGCTCCAGCCGCAGGGCACCATAGAGGGGCTGGCGCTGGATATTCCGCTGGAGCAGCCGGATCAGACGCGGATGCAGGTCAAATGGCGCGACTTCCGCTGGCAGCCCTGGCAGCTGCTGCCGGGCGTCAGCAACCTTAGCGGCGAGGCGCGCGGCAGCCTGAGCAACGGCCAGGTCAACGTCAAGATGGGCCGCACTGACGTGCCCTATAGCGCCATGTTCAACGCGCCGCTGGAGATCCACCAGTTGCACGGATCGCTGAGCTGGCTGCGCGACGCAAACGGATTAACGCTCGACGGTCGCGATCTCGATGTGCAGGCACGCTCGCTCTGGGCGCGCGGCGATTTCCGCTATCAGCAGAATTCTGGACGCGAGCCGCGCCTCGACATTCTCGCCGGCATTCGCGTAACCGACGCGGGCGACGCCTGGCGCTACTTCCCGCAGCCGCTAATGGGCAAGGCGCTAACGCGCTATCTGAGCGGCGCCATCAAAGGTGGCCAGGTCGATAACGCCACGCTGCTGTTCGCCGGCAATCCAAAACTCTTCCCGTTCCGTCATAACGACGGCATGTTCCAGGTATGGGTGCCGCTGCATCAGGCGACCTACGCGTTTCAGCCCAACTGGCCTGACGTGACGAAGTTCGATATCGATCTCGACTTTATCAACGACGGACTCTGGATGCGGGCGCCGCGCTTCAGGCTGGGCGAGGTAGAGGTCAGCGACTTTAGCGCAGCCATCCCGGACTATCTGAAAGAGAAGCTGCTGATCGACGGCGATATCAGCGGCAACGGCGACCAGATCGCCCACTACTTCCAGGATACGCCGCTGAAGAAGTCGCTGGGCGCGGCGCTGGAGCAGCTGGAGATAAAGGGAAAAACTCAGGGGCACCTGAAGCTTGATATTCCCCTCGACGGCGAGCTGGTTCACGCCAGCGGCAACGTGGATCTCAACAATAACGCTTTGCATATCAAGCCGCTCGACACCACGCTGGAAAACCTCAGCGGCCGCTTCCGCTTCAACAACGGCAATCTGGACAGCGATACGCTGCGCGCCAGCTGGTTCGGCCAGCCGGTGAACGTCAGCTTTAGCACCAAAGAGAATCCACAGGACTTCGGCGTCAACATCAGGCTCGACGGCGACTGGCAACCGGCGAAGCTCTCGCAGGTGCCTGCACAGATCGCCAGCCAGCTCAGCGGTCATCTGCCGTGGCAGGGCAACGTAAATATCCAGCTGCCGCATCAGGGCGGGGCGCACTATGACATTGAGCTGAAAGGCGATGCGAAAGAAGTAAGCAGTCGCTTACCTTCACCGCTCAATAAGGCAAGCGGCGAAGCGATGCCCATCGCGGTCAACGCCAGCGGCGATTTGCAACAGTTCGAACTCAGCGGCAGCGTGGCGAATCGCCATCGCTTCAACAGCCGCTGGCTACTTGAGCCGCAGCTGCGCGTCGATCGCGGCATCTGGCTGAACGATGCCCACAGCAAGCCCGCCTTGCCGGATCGCGCGGGTATGGTATTGAATTTGCCTGCGCTGGACGGAGAAGCCTGGGCCGGGCTGATGATGGCGGGCGGCGCCTCTCAGGGCGGCGGCGCGAACGAGATGGGCGGCGTGGCCCTGCCGGGCGACGTGACCTTGCGCAGCCCGGCGGTCACGCTGGCGGGGCAGCAGTGGCATGATATTGACGCGACGCTTGCGCAAGGCGACAACGGGAGCAGCAGCGTCACTATTAAAGGGCGCGAAATTCGCGGCACGCTGGCGATGGCGCAGAGTGCCCCATGGCGCGTGGCGCTCGACTATCTTTATTACAATCCCGAATGGCAAAGCGGCGGCGACAGCGGCGCGGCGCGCCAGCAGCAGCAGCAGGCGAGTAAAATAGACTTTAGCCGCTGGCCGGCGCTGCAGCTGAGCTGCGCCGAGTGCTGGCTGCGCGGCCAGAAATTCGGCCGTATACAGGCGCAGGTGGCGCCGAAAGGTGATACGTTAGCACTCACTAATGGTCTGGTGGATACCGGCAGCTCGCGTCTTAAGGTCTCCGGCGAATGGGTCAACAGCCCCGACGCGCCGCGCACCTCCCTGAAGGGGACGCTGAGCGGCAGCAATATCAACAACGCCACCAACTGGTTTGGCGTTAACACCCCGCTGCGCGACGCATCGTTCAGGGTTGATTACGATCTGCACTGGCGTTCGGCGCCGTGGCAGCCGTCGGAAGAGACGCTGAGCGGCACGCTGAAAACCCATTTTGGCAAAGGGCAGATCGCCGACGTCAATACCGGCGCCGCGGGCCAGCTGCTGCGCCTAATGAGCTTCGACGCCCTGCTGCGCAAGCTGCGTTTCGATTTTAGCGATACCTTTAACAATGACGGCTTCTACTTCGACTCAATCAATGGCACCGCATGGATTGAAAATGGCGTGATGCGCACCGATAACCTGCTGGTAGATGGCCTGGAGGCGGATATCGCCATGCAGGGCAAGGTGGATTTAGTGAAGCGCAATATCGATATGGAAGCCGTGGTTGCGCCAGAGATCTCCGCCTCCGTCGGCGTAGCGACCGCTTTTGTGATCAACCCGGTGGTGGGTGCGGCGGTCTTCGCGGCGAGCAAAGTGCTGGGGCCGCTGTGGAATAAAATCTCGCTGCTGCGTTATCACATCGACGGCCCGCTGGATAAGCCGCAAATCAACGAAGTGCTGCGCAAACCGCGCGAAGAAGAGAAGAAGTGAATTTGACGCCGTCGGGGAATTGCCGCAGGCTAGTAAAATCGACGTTATTAGCGCAGGGCCAATGGGCCCTGACGCAGAATGCGTGTCACACCCTCATTATCCGAGCATAAAACGAGCGAGATACGATGACTCTGAATCTGGTAAGTGAGCAGTTGCTAACTGCTAACAATATTAATCAGCAGGACCTGTTTTCCCTGTTAGGGCAGCTTTCAGAACGTCGTCTGGATTATGCCGATCTCTACTTTCAGTCCAGCTTCCATGAATCCTGGGTGCTGGAAGACAAGATTATCAAAGATGGCTCCTGGCATATCGACCAGGGCGTCGGCGTGCGCGCCGTCAGCGGTGAAAAAACCGGCTTCGCCTATGCGGACCAGATTACCCTGAACGCGCTGCGCCAGTCAGCAGAAGCGGCGCGCAGCATCGTACGCGAGCAGGGTAACGGCAAGGCGCATACGCTCTCTAACGTTATGCACCGCGCGCTGTACCAGCCGCTTAACCCGCTCGACAGCCTGACGCGCGAAGATAAAATCGCCCTGCTGCAGCGCGTAGACAAAGTGGCGCGCGCCGCAGACGCCCGCGTGCAGGAGGTTAATGCCAGCCTGAGCGGCGTCTACGAGCAGGTGCTGGTGGCGGCGACCGACGGCACGCTGGCAACGGACGTGCGTCCGCTGGTGCGTCTCTCCGTCAGCGTGCTGGTTGAGGATCAGGGCAAACGCGAGCGCGGCTCCAGCGGCGGCGGTGCGCGTGTCGGTTACGAATTCTTCCTCGCCGATGAAAACGGCGACGTGCGCGCCGACGCCTGGGCGAAAGAGGCAGTGCGTATGGCGCTGGTCAATCTCTCCGCCGTCGCCGCGCCGGCAGGCACCCTGCCGGTCGTGCTGGGTGCAGGCTGGCCGGGCGTGCTGCTGCATGAAGCGGTCGGTCACGGGCTGGAAGGCGACTTCAACCGCCGCGAAACCTCGGTATTCAGCGGTAAAATGGGCCAGCTGGTGGCGTCTGAACTCTGCACCGTGGTGGATGACGGCACCCTCGAAGGGCTGCGCGGATCGCTGGCGGTGGATGATGAAGGCGTACCGGGCCAGTACAACGTGCTGATCGAAAACGGCGTGCTGAAAGGCTATATGCAGGACAAGCTCAACGCGCGTCTGATGGGCGTCGCGCCGACCGGCAACGGCCGCCGCGAGTCCTATGCGCATCTGCCGATGCCGCGTATGACCAACACCTATATGCTGGCAGGTAAATCGACGCCGCAGGAGATTATCGAAAGCGTCGAGTACGGCATCTACGCGCCTAACTTCGGCGGCGGGCAGGTCGATATCACCTCCGGCAAATTTGTCTTCTCTACCTCGGAAGCCTATCTGATTGAGAACGGCAAGGTGACGAAGCCGGTGAAAGGCGCCACGCTGATCGGCTCTGGCATTGAGGCGATGCAGCAAATCTCGATGGTGGGCAACGATCTGGCGCTGGATAAAGGCGTCGGCGTATGCGGCAAAGAGGGACAGAGCGTGCCGGTCGGCGTCGGTCAGCCGACGCTGAAGCTGGATAAACTCACCGTCGGCGGCACCGCCTGATCGCCAGCGATCGCTGAACGCGGGCGGCAGAGCGCGCGCCGCGCAGAAGCCTTTGGCAGGGATGCCGGGCTGTGCGCCTCGCTCGCTCTCTGCCTGCTGCGGCACAGCCCCCTAGCTGGCGCGATGCTGCTGATACTGCTCCGCCACCTGCTGGAAATATTCCGTCAGATAGTCGATGCACACCTGCACCTTCAGCGGCAGCTTATCCTTTTCGGTATAGAGCGCATAAACCGGACGCGGATCGGACTGATACTGCGGAAAAAGGATATCGATCTCCCCTGCGTTAATCTCTTCAATCACCCACATCATCGGCACATAGGCGATGCCGTTCCCCGCCTTTAACCAGCGGATCAGCGTCAGCGAGTCGTTGGTGACAAAGCGGCCCTGCGGCGACAGGCGCGAAACCAGCCCTTCAGGGGCGATCAGCTCGAAATTGTTATCGGGGCGAACGCTGTACTCGAGCCAGGCGAAGTTATCGACGTCGGCTGGCTTTTCCGGCGCGCCGTGCTGCTGTAGATAGCTTTTCGCCGCGCACACCACCATCGGCATCGCGCCGAGACGGCGCGAAAACAGGCTGGAGTCCTTCAGCGCGCCGACGCGAATAACCAGATCGAGCCCGTCGGCGATCAGGTCCGGTGCCGGAATGCCCGCCACCAGATTCACGCTCAGGCCGGGATACTCGCGCAGCATATTGCTGGTCATCTCGGCGAGGACGTTTTGCGCCATGGTCGAGGAGCTGCCGATGCGCAGCGTGCCGATGGGCGTATTATTAAAGGCGTAGAGCTGCTCATGCACCTGCGTCGCCTCAGCCAGCATGCGGCGACAGCCCTGATAGTAGATTTTACCCGCCTCGGTCAGGCCGATGCTGCGCGTGCTGCGGTTAAGCAGCTTAACCTGTAGCTCATCTTCCAGTTTCGCCACAATTTGACTAATAGACGAAACGCTGAGGTGAAGCTGGCGCGCGGCGGCGGTAAATGAACCCAATTCAACCACTTTGGCGAAAATGGACATGCCTTTCAGTCGTTCCATTGTTTACTCTGATTAAAAAGTGATTTAGCTCACATTCTGTAGAAAACGTATAGTCAGGCGCGTTACTATATGCGCGCCCGGGTATTTCCCGGTGATTCGCTTTTGCCCGGGAAGGGTTAAGCCGGCCTGCTGTAAAACGTCTGTTTCTGCCCGATGATACGCTATTATTTACTCAGCCGTGGTTCGGATGCTGTCATCCGCCACTCAGCCGTTGCGGCTTGCAGCCGGCAGGCTAAGGATCATCCCGGCAAGGTCGTACTAAGGATCCCTGATGAGTGTGCTTCCGGTTTTTGTCGTGTTTGGGCTCTCTTTCCCGCCCATCTTCATTGAATTAATCGTCTCGCTAATGCTGTTCTGGTTAGTGAAGCGACTGCTGACGCCAAGCGGTATCTACGATCTCGTCTGGCATCCGGCGCTTTTCAACACGGCGCTTTACTGCTGTGTGTTTTACCTGGTATCCCGTCTATTCGTCTGAGGTTTAAGTGAAATCGCTAATAAGAAAAATCGCGCGTTACGCGATTACTATCCTGCTGGTTATCATCGCTGTCGTTATCATCTATCGCGCCTGGGTGTTTTACACCGAGTCGCCGTGGACCCGCGACGCTAAGTTCGCGGCGGATGTCGTGGCTATCTCGCCGGACGTTACGGGCCTGATCACCGACGTGCCTGTGCATGACAACCAGCTGGTGAAAAAGGGCGATACGCTGTTTGTCGTCGATCGTCCGCGCTATCAGAAAGCGCTGGATCAGGCGCAGGCTGACGTCGAGTACTACCAGGCGCTGGTCAGTGAAAAACGTCGCGAAGCGGCGCGGCGCAACAAGCTGGGCACCTCGGCGATGTCGCGCGAAGCGATCGACCAGGCGAACAACGATCTGCAAACCACGGAACATCAGCTGGCGAAATCGATCGCCACGCGTGACCTGGCGAAAATCGATCTCGATCGTACCGCTATCACCGCGCCGTCTGACGGCTGGGTCACTAACCTTAACGTCTACGAAGGCGAATTTATCACCCGCGGTTCCGTCGCGGTGGCGCTGGTGCAGCAGCACTCCTTCTACGTGCTGGCCTATCTGGAAGAGACCAAGCTGCACGGCGTCGAGCCGGGCTATCGCGCGGAAGTCACGCCGCTCGGCAGCAATGTGGTGCTGCGCGGCACCGTCGACAGCGTCGCAGCGGGCGTAACCAACAGCAGCAGCTCGGTCGACAGCAAAGGCATGGCGACCGTGGACTCTAACCTCGAGTGGGTACGCCTGGCGCAGCGCGTGCCGGTGCGCATCCGTCTCGATCGGCAGCCTGGCAACCGCTTCCCGGCGGGCACCACCGCGACCGTTGTGATCACCGGACAGAGCGATCGCGCCGAAACGCAGGTGTCGCCGATGTCGCGTCTCTTCAATCGCCTGCGTGAGTTTGGTTAAGCGGGGACGATATGATCGAGTTCCTGCGTTTCCCGATCAAGCTGGCCTTCGCGCTGGTGGCCGCGCTGATGATCGGCTTTCATCTCAACCTTGAAACGCCTCGCTGGGCGGTGATGACCGCCGGCATCGTTGCCGGCGGCACCGCTTTCGTCGCCGGCGGCGATCCTTACTCCGGCGCGCTGCGCTATCGCGGCGTGCTGCGTATTATCGGCACCTTTATCGGCTGTATCGCTGCGCTGACCATTATGATCGCCACGGTGCGCGCGCCAGTGGTTATGCTGCTGCTGTGCTGCATCTGGGCAGGGGTCTGCGTCTGGCTCTCCTCGCTGATCAAAGTTGAGAACTCCTATGCGCTGGGGCTGGCGGGCTATACCGCACTGATCATCGTGGTGACTGCCGATGCCAACAATGGCCTGACGCTGGTGCCGCAGTTTGCGGTTGAGCGCTGTAGCGAAATTGTGCTGGGCATCCTCTGCGCCATTCTGGCGGATATGATCTTCTCGCCGCGCTCGATTAAAAAGGTGATCGACAGCGAGGTTGATTCGCTGCTGGTGGCGCATTATCGCCTGCTGCAGATCTGCGTGGCGCATGAGGATAAAGAGGAGGTCGACAAGGCGTGGAGCACGCTGGTGCGCCGCACCTCGGCGCTCGGCACCATGCGCGGTCAGCTGATGATGGAGTCGTCGCGCTGGCAAAACGCCAACCGTCGGCTGCAAATGCTTAACACGCTGTCGCTGACCATGATTACCCAGGCAGCGGAAACCTTCCTTATCCAGAATGCGCGCCCCGACTATATTCCCTCGCAGTATCGTCTGCTGCTTGAGAAGAAAGTAGAGAGCGTTGCCGACGTGCATCGGCGTATGAAGGTGATGCGCCGGGTGATTGGCGCCAGCAAAGAGGGCAAAGCGCCCGTGACGCTGGCGAGCTGGGTTGGTGCCGCCACAGAGTATTTGCTGCTGCTGAAAGGCATCAAAAGCAACAGCCGCATCACGACGCTGGAAGAGGGCATTCTCCAGCGCGAAATCGTAATCCAGGCGCGCTCCGCTGAAACCCATCACGCGATGATTAACGGCATCCGCACCTTTGTTGCCACCGCGCTCGGCTCGCTGTTCTGGCTCTATACCGGCTGGACATCGGGCAGCGGCTGTATGGTGATGCTGGCGGTGATCACCGCGCTGGCGATGCGCGTGCCGAATCCGCTGATGATGGCGAAGGATTTTTTCTACGGTATGATTTTTGCGGTGCCGCTCAGCTCGTTCTACTTTATGTACCTGCTGCCCAGCACTCAGCAGAGCGCGCTACTGCTCTGCATCGCCATCGGCCTGCTCGGCTTCATCAGCGGTATTCTGATCCAGCGTCGTCAGCTAGGCACGCTTGGCGCGTTAGCCGGCACGATCAACGTTCTGGTTCTGGATAATCCCATGACCTTCCACCTGAACGTTTTTCTCGACAACGTGCTGGGGCAGATGATCGGCGCTTTCCTGGCGCTGATGGTAATCCTGCTTATCCGCGATAAATCGAAAGCGCGCACCGGACGTAAATTGCTGAACCGCTTTATGTATGCCGCGGTGTCGGCGATGACCACCAACCAGGCGCGCCGCCGCGAAAACCATCTGCCCGCGCTCTATCAACAGCTGTTTATGCTGCTGAACCTGTTCCCCGGCGATATCGATAAATATCGTATCGCCCTGACGCTGATTATCGGCCATCAGCGGCTGCGCAATGCGGACGTGCCGGTTAACGCCGACCTGTCCGCGTTCCATCGGCAGCTGCGCTCGACGGCGGATCGGGTTATCTCGGCGCGCAGCGATGAGAAACGGCGCCACTACTTTGAACAGCTGCTGGCGGAGTTTGAGGTCTATCAGCAGAAGCTGGTGCAGTACGACGCGCCGCTTAGCGTGACCGAGCCGGTGAAGCGCCTTGCCGATATGCTGGGTAAATACCAGCACACCCTTCTTCAAATCTGAATCTGGCCGCTGCCCGGCGCAGCGGCCGCCTCTGTGCCACGCCTTCCCCAAAACGCCCGCTTTTGCCATCTATACTTTTCTCACAGGAAGAGAAACTGACAGGAGCGAACCTATGACGACCCCTCTGCACGACAGCGAACTTTTTCAGACCGGCTATCTGGCCGGCGGCGAGTGGCACCGCGCCGCCGCCACCTTTGATGTGTTGAATCCTGCGACCGGCGAAGTGCTGGCCGCCGTAGCGAAGGCGGGCAAGGCTGAAACCGAACGGGCGATCGCCGCCGCCGAGCGCGCTTTCCCCGCCTGGCGCGCGCAGACCGCCAAAGCGCGCTCCGAAATCCTCTATCGCTGGTATCAGCTGATGATCGAGAACAAAGCCTGGCTGGCGCAGCTGATGACCGCCGAACAGGGCAAGCCGCTGAAAGAGGCGGAAGGCGAGGTGGAATACGCTGCCAGCTTTATTCAGTGGTTTGCCGAGCAGGCGAAGCGCGCAAACGGCGAAATCATTCCGCCTGCCAAACCCGGCTCGCGTATTCTCGCCACGCGCGAGCCAGTTGGCGTGGTTGCCGCCATAACGCCGTGGAATTTCCCTATGGCGATGCTGACGCGCAAGCTTGGCCCTGCGCTGGCGGCGGGCTGCACCGGCATTATCAAACCGGCCAATAACACGCCGCTGAGCGCGTTCGCGCTGCTGGCGCTGGCAAAAAAAGCGGGCGTGCCGGACGGCGTGCTTAACGCGGTGGCTGGCGATACCCACGCCATCAGCGACGCCATCATGGCCAGCAAGGCGGTGCGCAAAATTTCCTTTACCGGATCGACCCAGGTCGGCAAGACGCTGGTGCGCAACGCCGCCGAAACCATGAAAAAGGTGTCGATGGAGCTGGGCGGCAATGCGCCCTATATCGTCTTTGAAGATGCCGATATCGACGCGGCGGTAAAAGGCGCCATCGCTAATAAATTCCGCAATGCCGGCCAGGTCTGTGTCAGCGTTAACCGCTTCTATATCCACGACGCCGTTTACGAGCGTTTTGTGAACCAGCTGGCTGAGGAGGTGAAAAAGCTCAAGGTCGGCAACGGCGTAGAGGAGGGAGTAGTGGTGGGACCGCTGATCAACGCCGCCGCCGTGGATAAAGTAGAAGAGCACGTCAAAGACGCTAAGGCCAAAGGCGGGCGCATTGTTACCGGCGGCGAGCGCCATACGCTGGGCGGCAACTTCTGGCAGCCGACGGTGATTGCTGATGCGCACGAAGAGATGAAGCTGGCGCGGGAAGAGACCTTTGGTCCGGTGGCGGCCTGCTTTCGCTTCAGCGAAGAGGAAGAGGTTATCCGTCGCGCCAACGACACGGAATTCGGCCTGGCGGCCTACTTCTACACCCAGAACCTGCAGCGCGTCTTCCGCGTCTCGGCCGCGCTGGAAAGCGGCATGATCGGCATTAACGAGTGCGCGGTATCGACCGAGCTGGCGCCGTTCGGCGGCGTAAAAGAGTCGGGGCTGGGGCGCGAAGGTTCCGTGCTCGGCCTGGAAGAGTATCTGGAGGTTAAGGCGCTGCATATCGGCGGCCTGAGCGAAAGCTAACGCGCGGGCGGCCTCGCGCCGCCCGGTGAGGAAGGACAGGAGCCTTCATTATGAAAACCGAGCGTTTCGACTTTAATGAGATCGTCGACCAGTCGCATTTCTTCCGTCAGTTCAGCGAGCGCTTCGCCCTGAACCTCTACCGTATTGGCGACCTGGATGCGTTATGGGATGTACTCACCGGCAAAGAGCTGCCGATGCCGCTGGAAATTGAATTTATTAATCTGGGAAAGGGGCAGAAACGGCGCTATGGCGCGCTGATCCTGTTATTTGACGAGGCAGAAGAGGAGCTGGAGGGCCAGCTCCGCTTTAATATTAAGTAACCCAGCAAAAAGGGCCCCGACAAGCGGGGCCAAGGGGTTCGTCAGCAGTTGACGAGGAATTACTTATAGAGTTCAGCAGTGATGTGGTAGTTGTCGCCGGTGCGCGCTTCAATCACTTTATAAGCGCTGGCACCCTGCTCATCGGCTTTCTGAGAAAGCTGCGCGCGATAATCCATCGGCGCGCCCGCTGTACCACTGATCGTCACTGTCCCCGCAGGCTGCATATTCTGCGCCTGATCGCCGGTAATCAGCTGCGCTGCCTGAGCGCCGAATGCGATTACGGAAAGCAGGCTAATGGTTGCGATGGTTGTTTTGATTTTCATTGTTCGTCTCCTCATTACAATCAACAACCTGCGGTTGACATCATGATGCGGGTCGTCGATATCGCAGGCGTCACGCGGACGCCCTGCCGGTTAATTATTTATAGAGCTCAGCCGTGACGTGATAGGTGTCGTCCTGGTTGTTCTCGATGATGCGATAGTGGCTTGCGCCCTGCGCGTCTGCCTTCTGGGATAGCGCCTGACGAATATTGGTCTGGTCGCCGTCATGACCGCTGATGCTGATGGTCTGGTTCAGCGGCTGCAGGGTTTCGGCCTGCTGATTTGATACCAGAGTGGCAGCGCTGGCGCCGAATGACAGGGCGGCAGTCAGCGTGGCTAAAGCGATAAGTGATTTGGTTTTCATGGTCTACTCTCCTGAATTCATCGATAAGGCCACCCGATGCGCAATGCGCGCTTCAATAAGGTCGCCCTTGCAATGGCGTCTTATTTATACAGCTCAGCGGTAGCGTGATAGTTGCCGTTGTTATAAGCCTCGATGACGCGATAGGCGCTGGCGCCTTGCTGCTCAGCTTTTGCATTCAGCTCTTCTTTAATCTGCATCGGCGAACCTGCTACGCCGCTTACGCTTACTGAGCCGATAGGCTGCAGATTTTTCGCCTGCTGCGCGTTGATAGATTCTGCTGCAAAAGAGCCGAATGACAGGGCGGATAGAATGCTCAGGGTTGCGATAGTAGCTTTAACGTTCATGATTATTTCCTCGTCGTCTGTTTTTGTCTTTTTGTTTGGTGTGATTTGCATCACGAAAAGAAGTATAGAACTAATAACGGTTGAAATTAATACCTGCCTAATAATGTTTTCTTGTGATACTTTATCCTTATGACGCATTTTTATTCTTTATAGTTATAAAAAACGGTCAAAAAGCAGGCAGTGGCTGGTAAATGCCTTAAAAAACAGCAGGGTGAGTCACTTTATCTTTTTGTGCGAAAGGATATGGTGAAAATGGCTGGTTATTGATTTGGATCTGGGTGTTGTCGCTAATAGCCTTGTGTAAAGCAGCGTAAAATAGCGCAAAAGGTTAAGCAGGCAAACAGGTATGACCAAAGAGATGCCGTAAAACCCGTCGGGAAAAGAATAAGCTAACAGGCTAAATCAGCAGAGGATAAGACGCGGGCAGGGCAAACGGGACCACCGGCAGCGCGGCTGCCGGTAGAAGAGAGCGGGTTAAAGCTCTTGTTCAAACACCGTCAGCAGCGCGCTGTGCAGTTTCCTGACGGTAAACGCGCGCGCGGGAGTAATGAAGATCGTATCGTCACCGGCAATAGTGCCGAGAATCCCTTCTGCCTTGCCCAGCGAGTCAAGCAGGCGGGCAATCAGCTGTGCCGCGCCAGGACTGGTGCGGATCACTATCAGCGCATCGTTATAGTCGATATCCAGGACCAGATTTTTTAACGGGCTGGTGGTGGTCGGCACGCCCAGTTCCGCCGGCAGACAGTAAACCATCTCCATTTTGGCGTTACGCGTGCGTACTGCGCCAAATTTAGTCAGCATACGAGACACCTTCGACTGATTGATATTGTCGAAGCCTTCCTCCTGCAGCGCCTGTACTATCTCGCCTTGAGAGCTGAATTTCTCTTGTTTTAACAAGGCTTTAAACGCTTTAATCAGTTCGTCTTGTTTAGATGGGTTTCGCATAAGCTACCAGTAAAGAAAAATGCCGAACGCCCGCCGACGGCAGATACATTATTATGCATATGAATGAATTTTTATGCAATTAGTCGATAAAAAAGGCAGGCGCCGCGGGTTGCGGGCGGCAATCATAACAAAATTTTTTGCGCAGACCAAAACGGCGCGAGGATGTGAAAAGCGAAGGTTGCAGAATTGTTATACAATTGAGGTGTTATATGGATAGCTATCACGGCCATGCTCTATCTGCTATCGGCATTGTTGTCGGTCATTCAGGCGTGTTGTGCTGACAAATTAGCAACCCAAAAGATTAAGTGCTGCTGCACGCATAATGAACAGTGGGTTTGTCATCGTCTGAGAAGTTGATTCAGGTCTGGACACAGATGGAAATTCGGCTCTACTCTGCCCCACCTTAATAAGGAGTACAGAATGAAAGTTGCCGTTCTTGGCGCTGCTGGCGGAATTGGTCAGGCGCTCGCCCTTCTGTTAAAAACCCAGCTTCCTGCGGGTTCTGAACTCACGCTCTATGATATCGCGCCGGTGACGCCCGGCGTCGCGGTGGATCTCAGTCATATTCCCACCGCGGTCAAAGTCCAGGGCTTTAGCGGCGAAGATGCGACGCCGGCGCTGCACGGCGCCGATGTGATCCTGATTTCGGCGGGCGTGGCGCGCAAGCCGGGTATGGATCGCGCCGATCTGTTTAACGTTAACGCAGGTATCGTACGCAACCTGATTGAGCAGGTGGCGCAAACCGCGCCAAAAGCGCTGACTGGTATTATTACTAACCCGGTCAATACCACGGTGGCGATCGCTGCTGACGTGCTGAAAAAGCACGGCGTCTATGACAAAAATCGACTGTTCGGCGTTACCACGCTGGATATTATCCGTGCCAATACCTTTGTTGCCGAGCTAAAAGGCAAGCAGCCGAACGAGGTTGAAGTGCCGGTGATTGGCGGTCACTCCGGCGTGACTATTTTGCCTCTGCTGTCGCAGGTGCAAGGGGTGAGCTTCAGTGATGACGAGGTCGCCAGCCTGACAAAACGCATCCAGAATGCGGGTACCGAAGTGGTCGAAGCCAAAGCGGGCGGCGGATCTGCCACGCTGTCTATGGGCCAGGCGGCGGCGCGCTTCGGCTTGTCGCTGGTGCGCGCGCTTCAGGGCGAGGCGAACGTGGTGGAGTGCGCTTACGTTGAGGGCGACGGCGAGTACGCCCGCTTCTTCTCGCAGCCGCTGCTGCTGGGCAAACAGGGGATCGCGGAGCGACGCGCTATCGGCACGCTGAGCGATTTTGAACAGCAGGCATTAAGCGGCATGCTGGAGACGCTGAAGAAAGATATCGCGCAGGGTGAGGAGTTTGTGAAGCAGTAAGCGCGCCTGCACCCAGGCGATTTCCACTGCTGACGAGGCCCGGCTTAACGGGCCTCTGTCGCAAGTCAGAAAAGCGGCGGGGCGGCGATCGGCGCCCCCTCTCTGGCGCTCAGGTAGCGTGCCGCAACCCTTCCCACATCCTTTCACTGCGGCCCTTTGCAAGGCCGCACCGCTCGCCGCCTTAAAGACCACCAGACTTAAAGGTGCGCGCCGCCGGCGTGCCGTTGCTGGCTGGCGTCTTCTTGCCCAGCGTTTCCATACGCACCTGGAAAGGCGGGAAGGGCATTTCGATGCCGTGCTCGGCAAAGCCTTTCAGGATCAGCTGATGCAGCTCGTGGCGCAGCGGCATGCGGTGGCCCATCTCCGCTGCGTGAATGCGCAGCTCAAACAGCTGAATGCCCTGCTGCAGATCGACCAGGAAGACATCCGGCGCCGGCACGTCGAGCACGTAGCTGCAGCGCTCGCACGCCTGCCGCAGCACCGTCGTGACCTCTTCGCTGTCCACATGCGCGGGCGCTGGAATGGTCAGCACCACGCGCGTCACCGAGTCGGAAAGCGACCAGTTGACGAACTGTTCGGTAATAAAGGCCTTGTTCGGCACGATAATCTCTTTGCGGTCCCAGTCGATAATCGTGGTGGCGCGCGTATTGATGCGCGTAATGCTGCCGGTCAGATCGCGGATCGTCACGGTGTCGCCAATACGAATCGGCTTCTCGAACAGAATAATCAGGCCGGAAATAAAGTTGGCGAAAATCTCCTGCAAACCAAAACCAAGTCCCACACCGAGCGCGGCGACCAGCCACTGCAGCTTCGACCACTCGATACCGATCATTGAGAAGCCAATCAGCCCGCCAACCAGCATCAGCACATACTTGGTCAGGGTGGTAATCGCGTAGCCGGTGCCGGGCGTCAGATTGAGGTGCTGCAGCAGCGCCAGCTCAAGCAGGGCGGGCATATTGCGCACCAGCTGGGTGGTAATAATCAGCACCAGAATCGCAATCAGCACCGAGCCCAGCGTAATCGGCTGGATGCTCTCCACGCCCTGCACCGTGGTGCTGACGTCCCACAGTCGAATATTCTCAAGAAAGCCGAAGGCGGAATGGATCTCTGACCAGAGCACGATCACCGACACCAGCGCGATCAGGGTAAGGATAGAGCGCACCAGCCGCAGCGACTGCGCGCTGATGGCGTCGAGGTCGATAATCGGCTCATCCACGTCGACCTCGCCGTTTTGCGCCGCCGACTCTTTCTCCTCTTCGTGACGCGCGCGGTTGGCCAGCATATCGGCACGGCGCTGGCGCGCGCGGTCAAAGGCGATGCGACGTCGCTGGATCAGCATCCAGCGGCGGATAATGTGGTAAATCACCAGCAGCAGGAACCAGATGGCGACAGAGGTTTCCAGCCGCGCCAGCAAGGCCTGTGCGGTCACCAGATAGCCAATCATCGAGGCGAGGGCGGCAGCGAGCGGAATGGCGATCATCAGGTTCCACAGCACGCGGTTCACCAGGTTATCGCCGTTGCCCTCTTTATCCAGATAGAGCGGAATGCCGGCGCGCTTAAGGCTAACGGTCACGATCGACAGGGCGCCGCAGATCAGGATAAAGCAGAGCCGGCCAAGCGAGGCGGAAAACTGGCGATCTTCCATATTGGCGAAGGCGATCAGCAGCATAATCAGCGGCACGATCAGGCCGATGGTCAGCGAGTAATAGCGGGTCGCGCGCGCGACGCGGGTCTGCGGCCAGCGAAAATGCACCACAAACAAACCGTTAGGACGGGCGAACGCGGCGCTGATCATAAAGGCCCACAGCAGCGGTAGCGTCGCCGTAATGCCGTCGCCGAACGCCACCGCGATAGGGTAGGGCCAGGCGTGCTGCAGTCCGTAGCCGAGCGCGGCCCAGAGCACCGGCAGCGGCAGCGCAACCAGGATCGACCAGAACACGGTGCGCACCGTCAGACGGAAGCGATCCTGAGTCACTTTGCCCACTTTGCTCGCCGAGCGCGCCAGGAAGGCGTTGAAATGGCGACGCGTTCTGAGGCTGAAGCCCACCAGCAGCACCGCGCCGATCAGGGGTAGCACTGTCTCACGGCTGGTGACCATCATCGCCAGCGCTTTGCCCAGCTGGCCCAGCGTGTCGAGCGACAGCAGGCGCGACAGATCCCGCGCCACTTCTACCGGATAGTTCAGGCCGATGGGGCTGATGTCTGCGGTCCAGAACAGGTAGCGATGGGTGGCATCTTTGACGTCGGTCAGCGCATCCTGCAGCTGAGTATTGGCGACCTTGAGCTTGGTAATCTCCAGAATCAGCGTATCGCAGCCGGAGATCAGCGAATTAAGCAGCTCGCGCTGGGTTTTCAACTGCGCATCCAGAATGCGGCGCTGTTCGGCGCTGAAAGGCTGCCCGTCAGCCTGATGCGCTTTGCGCAGCGTCTCCTGCTGCTGCAGCAAATCTTCGTAGCGCAGGCGCTGCACGCGCAGCTGCGCCATTTCGTTGTCAATCTGCTGCGACTTAGGCATATCAGGCAGCCGCGCCACCTGCGCGCGCAGCGCCTCGCCTAACAGATTGGAAGCGCCGAGCCACTGCGACTGTTCGCGCAGCGTGCCCAGCGCCTGACGCACCTGGATAATCTGGTTGGTCGCCAGCCGCTGCTGGGACGCCACCAGATCCATGCGCTGCGCCTGCTGGTTCAGCGCGCCGGAGAGGTCGCGGTTAACGCGAAACTGATCGCTGATCACGGGCGGCAGGTCGCCGCTGTTTTCCGCCAGCTGTTCGGTGCGCGCCAGCGCCAGTTCCGCTTCGCGCTGACGCTGTTCGTTCAGCTGGTTGCGCAGCGCCTGCAGATAGTTGTCGAGCTGCGCCGCTTTGCGCTGATGCAGGTCGGCGCGCATACGCGCCAGCTCCTGACGATTATTGGCAGAGAGCTGCGCCAGTTCCAGCTCATCCACGCGCGCTTTATTGACCGCGTTTTCCGCCTGGCGCGCCCACAGCTGCGCCTGAGACTGCGGCGAGGCGGCGGCAGAGCCGCTCTGCAGGCGGCGGTCGCTCTCGGTCATCGCGCGACGCGCGTCGGTTTGCTGCTGAGGAAGCTGCGACAGCGAATCGCTGATCTCGCGGGCGCGATCCTGCTCCTGCTGCGCCTGTCGCCCCTCTTCCAGCAGCTGGCTGCTGACCTGCAGGATCTCCTGATCGAGCTGGGCGCTGCTCATGGTGCCGCGCACGCTTTTGCTGCCGTCGTCTAGCGAGGTAATTTGCTGGCGCAGTTCGCGCGCCAGGCGAGGGAAGTCGTCGATGACCTGCTGATACTGCTTTGCGCGCTCCAGCGACGCATCGCGTTCGGAAAGGTAGTTGAGGGCAGCCTCCAGGGACTGCACCTGCTCCGCCTGCGCGGGAGAGCTTTTTGCCGCTTTCGCCTCGTCCAGCGCCTGTTTAAGTTGGCTGGCGTCCGGCACGGTGGCCGCCAGCGCTGAGGTGCTGAGCCAGAGGCTCAGCAGCAGGATGAGAAACGATCGCACAGCAAAAACACTCTCAGCGGTTAGTCGGCGATAACGTCGACGGGGTCGGTCTGCGGCAGCACAAGAGCCAGCGGCTGGCCGAGGCGAGTCTTGCTTTCAGCTTCCAGGCTCTCCGCCAGCTTAACGCGTCCCGGCGCAAACAGATTAATCACGGTGGAGCCCAGCTTAAAGCGGCCCATCTCCTGGCCTTTCAGCAGCACAACGGCGCCTTCGCTATCCGCAGCAGGATAGTGCCAGCGTTTGATCACCCCTTCGCGCGGCGGGGTAATGGTGCCCGCCCAGCTGGTTTCGATGCTGCCGACAATAGTGGCACCCACAAGGATCTGCACCATCGGGCCGATATCGGTATCGAAATAGCAGATAACGCGTTCGTTGCGCGCGAACAGATTGGGTATATTGCGCGCCGTCAGCGGGTTCACCGAGTAGAGATCGCCCGGCACGTAGATCATCTCGCGCAGGATGCCGTTGCACGGCATATGCACGCGATGGTAGTCGCGCGGCGCAAGGTAAGTGGTGACGAAATGGCCGTCGCGGAACTGCGCCGCCATCTCTTCCTGACCGGCCAGCAGCGCGTCCAGCGTATAGTGATGGCCTTTCGCCTGGAAAATCTGGTCGCCTTCGATGCGGCCCAGCTGGCTGATGGCGCCGTCGGCAGGCAGCACGATCAGGTTCGCGTCGGGATCGACCGGACGCGCGTCATCTTTCAGCGGACGGACAAAAAAGTCGTTAAAGGTGCGATAGCTGGCGGTATCGGACTTACGCGCTTCCGACATATCCACCTTGTAGAACCAGACGAAGATATCAATCACCAGTTTGGTCAGCCAGCCACCACGACGGCTGGCACCCCAACCCGCAAGTTCCGTTAACCATTTTTTCGGCAGTACATGATTCAGGCCGAGTTTTACACGATCAAACACCTTAGCCTCCTGGCTTTGTTTCGCGTCAATCAAAAGGGGGCGAATCATATCAGCGCCCCGGTCAGATGGCGAATTTCCCCATGATCCCTTCCGTAACAGAGGCGATGCAGGGTCAATGCCGCGGTAAGCAGCGAGCGTCACTCGCTGGAAGAGAAATTCTTGCGCGTTTTTACCTGCGCCATGCTCTCCAGAATACGGTGATAGTTGTCAAAGCGCGAAATGTCTATCTGACCCGCCTCGACGGCGGCGCGGATAGCGCAGCCGGGATCGCTGCCGTGCTTACAGTCGCGGAACTTACAACCGCCGAGAAATTCACGGAATTCGACAAATCCGCGGGTAATTTGTTCCGGCTCAAGATGCCATAAACCGAACTCGCGCACGCCCGGCGAATCGATCACGTCGCCGCCGTGGGGAAAGTGGTACAGGCGCGACGCGGTGGTGGTGTGCTGACCCAGCCCGGAGACGTCAGAGACGTCGTTGGTGACGATGGCGGTTTCCAGCGCCGCGTCAAGGCCGAGCAGGGCGTTCAGCAGGCTCGACTTACCGACGCCGGACTGTCCGGCGAAGATGCTGATGCGATCGGTCAGGGCCGCTTCGAGATCCGCCAGGCCTGCTTTTGCATGGCTGGAAACCATCAGCACGCGATAGCCAATGCGGCGGTAGATATCCATCTGCTCATCGACGAAGGCGCGCGCCTTGTCATCCAGCAGGTCGGTCTTGTTCAGCACCAGCAGCGGTTCGATACCCAGCGTTTCGCTCGCCACCAGATAGCGGTCGATAATATTCAGCGACAGCTCGGGCAAAATCGCCGAAACGATAATGATCTGGTCGATATTGGCGGCGATAGGCTTCAGCCCGTCGTAGTAGTCGGGGCGGGTCAGCACGCTGCTGCGCTCATGCACCGCTTCGACGATGCCTTTGCCGCCGCCCAGCGCCGGACGCCAGACGACGCGATCGCCGGTCACCAGCGAACGAATAGTGCGGCGCAGGTTGCAGCGATGCACCTCGCCCGCGCGGTCTTCGACATCTGCGTGCATGCCGAAACGGCTGATCACCACGCCTTCCGCCGCTTCACCAAACAGATTATCGTCCGCTTCCGGCGCATCGCGCTGGTTCAGACGACGCTGATGGTTAGCGCTGACGCGACGTTGTTGACCTTTCGACAGTTTATTTTTGCTCACGCATCCTCTCAGACTTTCGTCAGACTTCGCCCGGCTGGGCAAAACGTCTATGATACACCTTATTCACTATTGATGACGATAACGGCTACGGCGGGAAACAGCATGGCAACAGGAAATGAAAATAATCTGATTTGGATCGACCTTGAGATGACCGGTCTGGATCCGGAGCGCGACCGCATTATCGAGATTGCTACGCTGGTGACCGACGCGAACCTCAATATTCTGGCGGAAGGGCCGGTAATGGCGGTGCATCAGTCCGACGCCCAGCTGGCGCTGATGGATGAGTGGAACGTACGCACCCATACCGCAAGCGGGCTGGTAGAGCGCGTGAAAGCCAGCGAGTTTGACGATCGCCGCGCTGAACTGGCGACGATTGAATTTTTAAAACAGTGGGTGCCCGCCAACAGCTCGCCGATTTGCGGCAACAGCATTGGTCAGGATCGCCGCTTTCTTTTCAAATACATGCCGGAACTGGAAGCCTACTTCCACTATCGCTATCTCGACGTAAGCACCTTAAAAGAGCTGGCGCGTCGCTGGAAGCCGGAGATTCTGCCAGGCTTTAAAAAAGCGGGCACGCATCAGGCGCTGGATGATATTCGCGAATCGGTCGCCGAGCTGGCATACTATCGCGAGCACTTTTTGCAGCTCTAGTCCTGAAAGGTGCGCAGGAAAACAGCAGGTTGCTGCTTTAGTCGGCAAACGAATCGAAAGCGCAAAATTTTGCTTTTAGACTCTTGCAGCAGCAGTAATTTCTCGTATAATGCGCACCCCGTACCGATGAAGAATTTATGCAACGGTACAAGGCGCGGGAATAGCTCAGTTGGTAGAGCACGACCTTGCCAAGGTCGGGGTCGCGAGTTCGAGTCTCGTTTCCCGCTCCAAAATTTGATTAGCAGTACCTTTCCTAAGCGGGAATAGCTCAGTTGGTAGAGCACGACCTTGCCAAGGTCGGGGTCGCGAGTTCGAGTCTCGTTTCCCGCTCCAAAATTTGTTTAGCAGTACCTTTCCTGTGCGGGAATAGCTCAGTTGGTAGAGCACGACCTTGCCAAGGTCGGGGTCGCGAGTTCGAGTCTCGTTTCCCGCTCCAAATTTTACATCACTAAATATCAGACGCTTAGTTAAGCCGTTGACGATCGCCGCGTGACGCTGCGCTTATCAGGTTATCCACAGCGCGTCAGCCGTGTTTTACCGCTGCTTAAGGCGATCTGTAAAACTATTTTGAACAGAGTTATCCACAGCTTTGTCTCTCTCCTCGCACGCTATCCACATTCGTATTTGTACACATTTTCTATTTAACTCATTGAATTATCGATAAATGAAGGTATTTCATTTTGTTAAAATCTTCTCTGACGCGCTTTGTGTCAGTTGAATGACAACGCCTTTTTATTTTTATGCACAGCTTGTGGAAAAGTCGCTGACCAACATCGCTGATTACTTATCATGCGTCACGCGGCAAACCCTTCTCAATCGCGCGCACCAGCCGTTTTTGCTGCGCGGGCTGCACGTCAATCACCAGCGCCTGCCGTTTTTCCTGCTGCTGAAGCAGGGCCCACTCGATATGTTCATCAAGCAGCGGATTTTCGCCCAGCCGCTGCTGCAGCACGTCCGCAATTTCGGCGCGCCAGGGGGCGTTGCCCAGCGCCACGGCAATATTACGCAGCCAGCGCAGATGGCCGATGCGGCGTATCGCTGAGCCTTCCGTCACGCGTAAAAAGGTTTTCTCGTCCCACTGGAACAGCGTCATTAGCTCCGGCGCATGCAGCGCGGCGCGCGGCGAGAAGTCCGTTTCGTCGCTGAGCTGGCCGTAGCGATTCCACGGGCAGATCAGCTGGCAGTCGTCGCAGCCGTAAATGCGGTTGCCCATCAGCGGGCGCAGCGCTTCCGGAATGGCACCCTCAAGCTCGATAGTGAGGTAGGAGATGCAGCGGCGCGCATCCACCACGTAGGGTTCCACGATGGCGTTGGTCGGGCATATGGTCATACAGGCGACGCAGCGGCCGCACTGCTCCTCCTGCGGGGCGTCAATCGGCAGCGGCAGATCGATCAGCAGCTCGCCGAGGAAAAACCACGAGCCCGCCTCGCGGTTAAGGATCAGCGAATGTTTGCCGGTCCAGCCAAGGCCCGCCTTAGCCGCCAGCGGTCGCTCCAGCAGCGGCGCGGAGTCGACAAACGGGCGAAAATTAAGCTCGCCGCACTTTTCCTGGATCATTTCTCCGAGCTTTTTCAGGCGATTGCGCAATACTTTGTGGTAATCACGCCCCAGAGCGTAGCGGCTGACATAGCCAAGTTGCGGGTTTTTCAGCGTGCTGGCGAAGGCGGCTTTGGCCGGAAGATAGTTCATGCGTACGCTGATTACGCGCAGCGTGCCGGGCAGCAGTTCATGCGGACGCGCACGCATCATGCCGTGGCGCGCCATCCACTCCATTTCGCCGTGATACTGCTTGTCCAGCCACGCCTGCAGACGCGGCTCTTCCGCGCTGAGATCGGTGTCGGTGATGCCGACCTGCTGAAAGCCGAGATCCTTGCCCCACTGTTTAATCTGTTGAGCAAGCTGATGAAGATCGAGAGGGTATGACATGAGTAACCAGGAATCGAAGGCGAACAGCCGCAGTTTACCATATTCCGTCTGGCCTGCGCAGGCTCTGCGCCAGCTGGAGCGCGACGGTGCCGACGCGCTGGGCATTACGCTTTACGAGCTGATGCAGCGCGCCGGGCAGGCGGCGTTCGAGCTGGCGCGTGCGCAGTGGCCGCAGGCGCGCAGCTGGCTGATCCTCTGCGGGCAGGGCAATAACGGCGGCGATGGCTATGTCACGGCGCGGCTGGCGCAGGCGGCGGGCTACAGGGTCACGCTGCTGGCGTGCGACAGCGATAAACCTCTGCCTGAGGAGGCGCAGCGCGCGCGCGAGGCCTGGCTGGAAGCGGGCGGCGAGATCCATGCCGCTGACGCCGCCTGGCCGGAGCAGGTCGATCTTATCATCGACGCTCTGCTGGGCACCGGCATCAATCGCGCCCCCGCCGGGCCCTGTCTCAGGCTGATCAAACAGGCGAACGCGCATGCCGCGCCGGTGCTGGCGCTCGATATGCCGTCAGGGCTGTCGGCGGCGACCGGCTGCGCGCCGGGTGAGGCGATCGCCGCGACGCAGACGCTAAGCTTTATCGCGCTGAAGCCCGGCCAGATCACCGGCAAAGCGCGCGATCTTATCGGCGAGCTGCGCTACGCCGACCTTGGCCTGAGCCCCTTTCTCGCCGGTGAAAACGCCCCGATGGCGCGCTTCGACGCCAGCTTCCTTTCACACTGGCTGAAGCCGCGCAGGCCGACCTCGCACAAAGGTAATCACGGTCGCCTGCTGGTGGTCGGCGGCGACACCGGCACCGCAGGCGCAATTCGCATGACGGCGGAAGCGGCACTGCGTGCCGGGTCGGGGCTGGTGCGCGTCCTGACGCATCGCGATAATATTGCGCCAGTACTGACGGCGCGCCCGGAAATCATGGTGGACGAGCTGACGGAGGCGAGTCTGCAAAGCGGGCTGGCGTGGGCGGACGTTATCGCCATTGGTCCGGGTCTGGGCCAGCGCGAATGGGGACAGAATGCGCTGAAAGCGGTTACTACCAGTGAAAAGCCGATGCTTTGGGACGCTGATGCGCTTAACCTGCTGGCAATCAATGCAGAGAAACGTCAGAATCGCATCATTACGCCGCACCCGGGCGAAGCGGCGCGGCTGCTGGGGATTAAGACCAGCGAAGTCGAGAGCGATCGCCTGCTCGCCGCGCAGCAACTCGCGGCGCGCTACGGCGGGGTGGTAGTGTTGAAAGGTGCCGGTACCCTTATCGCCAGCGAGCAGGACGAAATGGCGTTCGCCGACGTCGGCAACGCTGGCATGGCCTCTGGCGGTATGGGTGACGTATTAAGTGGTATTATCGCCTCAATGATGGGGCAGCAGCTGGCGCTGTTCGACGCGGCCTGCGCAGGCTGCGTGGCGCACGGGGCGGCAGCGGACGCAGTAGCGGCGCGGCGCGGTACGCGCGGCATGTTGGCAACAGATTTATTCGAGCTGCTTTGGCAGTTTGTTAATCCAGAGATGACCCAATAATAAAGCATGAAGACCTGTGTTATTTCCTTGCCCGATGAGGCGGCGACCCTCGATCTGGGCGCTAAGCTGGCCCGCGCCTGTACCGGCGCGGCGGTAATCTATCTCTATGGCGATCTGGGCGCGGGTAAGACGACCTTCAGCCGTGGATTTTTACAGGCGCTTGGCCATCAGGGCAACGTTAAAAGCCCGACCTATACGCTGGTGGAGCCTTATCAGCTCGGCGCGCGCGCGCTCTATCACTTCGATCTTTATCGCCTGGCCGATCCGGAAGAGCTGGAGTTTATGGGGATCCGCGACTATTTCACCGGCGAAGCTATCTGTCTGGTGGAGTGGCCGCAGCAGGGCGCGGGCGTGTTGCCGCCGCCCGATCTGGCGCTGACGCTGAGCTACGTCGGGGCCGCACGCGAGGCGCGCCTTGAGGCGCACTCCGCGCTGGGCGACACGCTGACAGAGCAGGTGGCGCAGGAATGATCGCACGGATAAAAAGCGCGCTGCTGCTGGTACTCTGCCTGGTGACGGCGCCCGCGCTGGCGGCCAGCCTCTCCGATATCAAAGTCGAAAACGGCGACAGCAGGGCGACGGTGACGTTGAGCTTCGCCGGGCAGCCGGTGTACGGCTTCTTTCCGCTGCACAACCCGGAGCGCGTGGTGCTCGATATTCGTCAGAGCGGCGTGATTCAGGGGCTGCCGCTCAACTTCAGCGGTGAAAATATCGTCAGGCGCATTCGCACCAGCACGCCAAAGGATAAGCAGAGCATTCGGCTGGTGTTCGAGCTGACGCAGGCGGGCAAAACCCGCGCGGTGACGCAGCGCAACGGCAGCAGCTACAACGTCGTGTTCACTATTCAGGGCAAACAGCCGGTGAGCCGCGCCGCGCCGGTTTCAACGGCGTCCACATCGACGCCGGCACGGACAGCCCCGAGCCGCAGCGCCGTGAATCCGTTCAACGCGAATCAGGTGACGGCGGTCAGCAATACCAACACCACAACGCGCCCAGGCAATGCGGTGCCCACCAGCAATGACACGGTGATTGTGGCGATCGACGCCGGACACGGCGGCCAGGATCCCGGCGCTACCGGCCAGCGTGGATTGCATGAAAAGAACGTCACCATCGCCATCGCGCGCAAGCTGAAGGTGCTGCTGAACAACGATCCGATGTTTAAAGGCGTGCTGACGCGCGACGGCGACTACTTTATCTCGGTGATGGGCCGTTCCGAAGTGGCGCGTAAAGAGAACGCCAACCTGCTGGTTTCCATTCATGCCGACTCGGCACCGAGCCACAGCGCCACCGGCGCCTCGGTATGGGTGCTGTCGAACCGCCGCGCCAACAGCGAAATGGCGAACTGGCTGGAGCAGCGCGAGAAACAGTCTGAACTGCTGGGCGGCGCAGGGGATCTGCTGGCGAACAGCCAGGCCGATCCCTACCTGAGCCAGGCGGTGCTGGATCTGCAGTTCGGCCACTCGCAGCGCGTCGGCTACGACGTGGCGTTGAAAGTGCTGCAGCAGCTGCGCGGCGTTTCGCCGCTGCATAAGCGTTTGCCGGAGCACGCCAGCCTCGGCGTGCTGCGTTCGCCGGATATTCCCTCGCTGTTGGTGGAGACCGGCTTCATCAGTAATGCCTCGGAGGAGCGACTGCTCGGCAGTAGCGCTTACCAGGATAAAATTGCGATGGCTATCTACAAAGGCCTGCGCAATTATTTCCTGGCGCACCCGCTACAATCGCTCCCAAAGGAGGAAAACCGGCCGATCGGCTCATCGCCGACGGTGAGCGTCGCCAGTAATCCGGCGACCGGCACCACGCAGTATACCGGCGCAGTGCAGCGTCATACGGTAACCCGCGGTGAAACGCTCTCCGGCATCGCCGCGAAATATGGCGTCAGCATGGCAACGCTGCGCGAGATGAACCGGCTGAAGCGCGATGTGGTCTGGGTCGGACAGCGCCTGAAGGTGCCGGCCAGCAATACGGTGGCCGCGCGCGGCCCGACGCGGCATAAAGTGGTGCGGGGCGACTCGCTGACGGCTATCGCCGCCCATTACGGCGTCAGCCCGCAGGCGATCATCCAGGCGAACAATATGAAGTCCTCAAATGTGATGTTGGGGCAAACCCTGAAAATCCCCGCCTCCTGACGGTCAGCCCGGCCAGGCGCCGGGCCAGGCTCTACAAGGATAATCACCATGCCCATTCAAATTTTACCGCCGCAGCTGGCTAACCAGATTGCGGCGGGCGAAGTCGTCGAGCGTCCAGCTTCGGTGGTAAAAGAGCTGGTGGAAAACAGCCTCGACGCCGGTGCGACGCGCATCGACATCGATATTGAAAACGGCGGCGCGAAGCTGATCCGCATCCGCGATAACGGCTGCGGCATCAGCAAAGAGGAGCTGGCAATGGCGCTGGCGCGCCACGCCACCAGTAAAATTGCCTCGCTCGACGATCTGGAAGCGATTATGAGCCTGGGCTTTCGCGGTGAAGCGCTGGCCAGTATCAGCTCGGTGTCGCGCCTGACCTTAACCTCGCGCACCCAGACGCAGAGCGAAGCCTGGCAGGCGTATGCCGAAGGCCGCGATATGGCGGTCACGGTGAAGCCGGCGGCGCATCCGTGTGGCACCACGCTGGAGGTGCTTGACCTCTTCTATAACACGCCCGCGCGCCGCAAATTTATGCGCACCGAGAAAACCGAGTTTGGCCATATCGACGAGGTGATCCGCCGCATTGCGCTGGCGCGTTTTGACGTCTCTATCTCGCTCAGCCACAACGGCAAGCTGATGCGCCAGTATCGCGCGGTCAATGATGAGGCGCAGCGCGAACGGCGGCTGGGCGCGATTTGCGGCACGACCTTTATGCAGCATGCGCTGCGCATCGACTGGCGACATGACGATCTGCTGCTGCGCGGCTGGGTCGCCGATCCGGCCGGATCGCGCCAGCTGACCGATATTCAGTATTGCTACGTCAACGGCCGCATGATGCGCGACAAACTGATCAACCATGCGATACGCCAGGCGTTTCAGGCCCAGCTGCAGGCCGACCAGCAGCCCGCCTATGTGCTCTACCTGGAGATCGATCCGCATCAGGTAGACGTCAACGTGCATCCCGCCAAGCATGAGGTGCGTTTCCATCAGTCACGGCTGGTGCACGACTTTATCTTTCAGGGTGTGATGAGCGTGCTGCAGGAGAGCAGCGCGCCGCCCCTGCCGTCGATCGCGGCGGAAGAGCCGGCGCCGCGCTGGCAGCCGGAGAATCGCCAGGCGGCGGGGGGCAACCACTTTTCCCAGCCCGCCGCGCCGCGCCGCAGCGAAGGCGGGGGCGCGAGTCCGGCAACGGCCGCGCAGCCGGGCTGGCAGAACAAAGAGAACCTTTACAGCAAGCGCGAAGGCGCGGTCTATCAGCAGCTGCTGAAAACTCCGGCGGCTGGTTCGCGCGCGCCGGCTGAACCGGTCGCGCCACCGGCTGCGCCGCGCGCGCAGCCGACCGAGGCGCCGCTCTCCTCCCATGCGCAAAGCTTTGGCCGCGTGTTAACGGTGGTGCGGGAGCGCTATGCGCTGCTGGAGCAGGAGCAGAGGCTGCTGCTGCTGTCGCTGCCTGTGGCGGCGCGCTGGGTGCGCCATGCGCAGCTGCAGCCAGGGGAAACGGGGCTGAAGTCGCAGCCGCTGCTTATCCCGGTGCGCATGAAAGTTGCCCGGCCGGAGCGCCAGATCGCCGCAGAGCGGCAGAGCCTGCTGAATGCAATGGGCATCGATCTGCAGCCGGAAGGGGACCACGTTACGCTGCGCGCGGTGCCTTTACCCTTGCGCACGCAAAATTTACAAATCTTGATTCCAGAGCTGTTAGGCTATCTCGCCCAGCAGCCGGAGAGCGACGCCCCACAGCTGGCTCAATGGCTGGCGCGACGTTGCGATACCGACGCGCTCCACTGGAATCACTCGCAGGCGATTACGCTGCTGGCGGAGCTGGAACGACTCTGCCCGCAGCTGCTGAAATCGCCGCCTTCTGGCCTGCTTCAGGCCCTTGATATTGAGAGCGCGCTTGCCGCATTAACGCATGAGTGAACAAAACCCGGCTGGCCGACCAAAGGCTATTTTTTTGATGGGGCCGACCGCCTCGGGCAAAACCGCGCTGGCAATAGCGCTAAGAAAGCAGCTGCCGGTGGAACTTATCAGCGTCGACTCTGCCTTAATCTATCGCGGGATGGATATCGGCACGGCCAAGCCCTCGGCGGAGGAGCTGGCGCAGGCGCCGCATCGGCTGCTGGATATCCGCGATCCGTCGGAGGCCTATTCCGCCGCCGACTTCCGCCGCGACGCGCTGGCGGCCATGGCGGAGATCGTTCAGAACGGCCGGATTCCGCTGCTGGTCGGTGGAACCATGCTCTATTTCAAAGCGTTACTGGAAGGATTGTCGCCGCTCCCCTCGGCCGATCCCGAGGTGCGTCAACGCATTGAACAAATGGCGCGTGAAAAAGGGTGGGAGGCGCTGCATCGTCAGCTGTGCGACATCGACCCGGTGGCCGGAAGTCGTATTCATCCGAATGATCCGCAGAGACTTTCGCGAGCACTGGAAGTTTTTTTTATTTCGGGTAAAACTTTAACGGAACTGACTAAAACATCCGGCGAAGCGTTACCCTACGATGTGTATCAGTTCGCCATCGCCCCCGCGACCCGTGAACTGCTGCATCAGCGCATCGAACTGCGCTTTCAGCAGATGCTGGCGTCAGGATTTGAAGCGGAGGCCCGCGCCCTGTTTGCACGAGGTGATTTGCATACGGATATGCCTTCCATTCGCTGTGTCGGTTATCGTCAGATGTGGTCGTACCTGGCTGGCGAGATCGATTACGACGAGATGGTTTATCGGGGAATTTGCGCAACCCGGCAGCTTGCTAAACGCCAGATGACCTGGTTACGCGGCTGGGAAAATGTACGCTGGCTTGACAGCGACAGCCCAGAATCGGCGCGTGACGAGGTGCTTCAGGTTCTTAGTGCGAAGCATGGGTGATTGTGTACAATTGGCTGGTTATCGTGCGCAAATTTTTACGCAGTATTTTCAGAACTTCGGTTCTACAAGTAATAAACAACAAGCATATAAGGAAAAGATAGAATGGCTAAGGGGCAATCTTTACAAGACCCGTTTTTGAACGCACTGCGTCGTGAACGTGTTCCGGTTTCGATTTATTTGGTCAACGGTATCAAGCTGCAGGGACAAATTGAGTCTTTCGATCAATTCGTGATTTTGTTGAAGAACACGGTAAGCCAGATGGTTTACAAGCATGCCATTTCTACCGTGGTTCCATCGCGCCCGGTTTCACATCACAGCAACAACACGGGTGGCGGCAGCAATAACTACCACCACGGCGGGAGCAACGCTTCTGCGCCATCGCAGCCACAACAAGACGGCGATAACGCGGAATAACGCGCTCCCCGTACAAGCCAGGGCGGGAGAACACAGACTGTTTTCCCTCCTGGTCTTCTATTTTCTAAGCGAGGTTATAGCTTGTTTGACCGTTATGAAGCCGGTGAGCAGGCCGTACTGGTACACATCTGGTTCTCCCAAGACAAAGAGATGGAAGATCTCCAGGAATTCGAAACCCTGGTCTCTTCTGCGGGCGTCGACGCGCTGCAGGTCATTACTGGCAGTCGTAAAGCGCCACATCCCAAATATTTTGTCGGTGAAGGAAAGGCAGCTGAAATTGCCGATGCGGTAAAATCAAGTGGAGCATCGGTCGTATTATTCGATCATGCCTTAACCCCTGCGCAGGAACGTAATCTGGAGCGCCTGTGCGAATGCCGGGTCATTGACCGTACCGGTCTGATCCTGGATATCTTTGCCCAACGCGCCCGAACCCATGAAGGTAAGCTGCAGGTTGAACTGGCCCAGCTGCGCCATCTTGCTACCCGACTGGTACGCGGCTGGACGCACCTTGAGCGTCAGAAAGGCGGTATCGGCTTACGCGGCCCGGGTGAAACCCAGCTGGAAACCGACCGTCGTTTGCTGCGTAACCGAATCAGCCAAATTTTATCCCGCCTTGAACGCGTAGAAAAACAGCGCGATCAGGGACGTCAGGCGCGCGCCAAAGCGGACGTGCCGACCGTGTCGCTGGTTGGCTATACCAACGCCGGTAAATCTACCCTCTTTAACGCCGTCACCTCCGCTAACGTCTATGCGGCGGACCAGCTGTTTGCAACGCTCGATCCCACGCTGCGCCGTCTGAACGTCGCGGACGTCGGCGAGGTGGTGCTGGCGGATACCGTTGGCTTTATTCGCCATCTGCCTCACGATCTGGTGGCCGCGTTTAAAGCGACGCTGCAGGAAACGCGTCAGGCGACGCTGCTGCTGCACGTTATCGACGCCGCCGACGTGCGCGTCAGTGAGAATATCGAAGCGGTTGATGCGGTACTGGAGGAGATCGAAGCAGACGAGATCCCTACGCTGCTGGTTATGAATAAAATCGATATGCTGGACGGCTTCGTGCCGCGCATCGATCGCAACGAAGAAAATCTGCCCGTTCGCGTCTGGCTTTCAGCCCAGAGCGGCGAAGGTCTGCCGCTGCTATGGCAGGCGCTCTCTGAGCGTCTGGCCGGCGAAATCGCGCAGTTCGAACTGCGCCTGCCGCCGGAAGCGGGCCGCCTGCGCAGCCGCTTCTATCAGCTGCAGGCCATTGAAGATGAATGGAATGAAGAAGACGGCGGCATCGGGCTACGCGTGCGTCTGCCGATGGTTGACTGGCGACGCCTGTGCAAACAGGAACCGGCGCTGCTCGATTACATAGTTTGACACGTTGCCCAAACGTCCTTACGCAATAGCGTGTATGGTGTAGCAGGCGGCCGCCGTTTTTCTGGGATTAAGGCGAACGAAGGCGGCCAACGCAGCTACAGCCGCGAAAAGCAGGGTTTACCCAAAGATTTCCGGTTGTAGCAAGGCGGCAACTGAGTGAATGCCCGGGAGCTTACATCGGTAAGTGACCGGGTTGAGCGAAGGCGGCCAACACAGCTACAGCCGGAAAGCTGCAGGGTAAACAGCGCACTTACAATAAATGGAGTAGAACATGGCGTGGAATCAGCCCGGTAATAACGGACAGGACCGCGACCCGTGGGGAAGCAGCAATAATAAAGGCGGCAACTCTGGGGGAAACAAAGGCGGTCGCGAACAGGGACCGCCGGATCTGGATGATATCTTCCGTAAGTTGAGCAAAAAGCTCGGCGGACTGGGCGGTGGCAAACAGAGTGAAAATGGCCAGCGCAGCGGCGGCAGCGGTGGCAAACTGGTCGGGATCGTCGCTGTTGCGGCGGTCGTAATCTGGGCCGCCAGTGGATTCTACACCATTAAAGAAGCGGAGCGCGGCGTCGTTACGCGCTTCGGCAAGTTCAGTCATCTGGTTGAGCCAGGCCTGAACTGGAAACCTACCTTTATCGATCAGGTGCGCGCGGTAAACGTTGAAGCGGTGCGCGAGCTTGCCGCTTCAGGCGTGATGCTGACCTCGGATGAGAACGTGGTGCGCGTTGAGATGAACGTGCAGTACCGCGTGACCGATCCTGAACGCTACCTGTTCGCCGTCACCAGCGCGGACGACAGCCTGCGCCAGGCGACCGACAGCGCGCTGCGCGGCGTGATCGGGCGCTCCACGATGGATCGCATCCTGACTGAAGGCCGTACCGTGGTGCGTAGCGATACGCAGCGCGAAATCGACGAAACCATTCGCCCTTACAACATGGGCATCACGCTGCTTGACGTTAACTTCCAGGCGGCGCGTCCGCCGGAAGAGGTGAAGGCGGCGTTTGACGACGCTATCGCCGCGCGTGAAAACCGCGAGCAGTACGTGCGCGAGGCGGAAGCCTACGCCAACGAAGTACAGCCGCGTGCCAATGGTCAGGCGCAGCGCATCCTCGAAGAGGCGCGCGCTTATAAAGAACGCACCGTGCTGGAAGCGCAGGGTGAAGTGGCACGCTTCGCCAAGCTGCTGCCTGAGTACAAAGCGGCACCGGATATCACCAAAGAGCGTCTCTATATCGAAACCATGGAACGTGTGCTGAGCCATACCCGCAAAGTGCTGGTTAACGACCGCGGCAATAACCTGATGGTGCTGCCGCTCGACCAGCTGATGCGCGGCGCAACTGGCGCGGCGCAGAGCGGGCAGAAAGGCGCGAGTCTGAGCACGCTGCCCGCTTCGCCCGGCAGCACCGCCAGCCGCAGCGACACGTCAGCCTACAATCCAGACAGCATCATGGATCAGCGTCGGGCCAATGCTCTGCGCAACGATACCCAGCGCGAAGGGAGAGAGTAATCGATGCGTAAGCCCATAATTGTAGTCATTATTGTTGTACTGGTGGCGCTCTACGCTTCACTGTTCGTGGTGCAGGAAGGGGAGCGCGGCATCGTGCTGCGCTTCGGTAAAGTACTGCGCGACGACGAGAACAAACCCCAGGTGTTCGCGCCGGGTCTGCATATGAAAGTCCCCTTTATTGAGACGGTGAAAACGCTGGACGCGCGTATTCAGACCATGGACAACCAGGCGGATCGCTTCGTCACCAAAGAGAAGAAAGACCTGATCGTCGACTCTTATATCAAATGGCGTATCAGCGATTTCAGCCGCTACTACCTGGCGACGGGCGGCGGCGACGTTTCGCAGGCGGAAGTGCTGCTGAAACGTAAGTTCAGCGACCGTCTGCGTTCCGAGATGGGCCGTCTTGACGTGAAAGACATCGTGACGGACTCTCGCGGCCGTCTGACCACTGACGTGCGCGACGCGCTGAACGCCGGCAGCGCCGGCAGCGATGACGACGTGCAGACGCCGGCGGCGGATGACGCCATCGCCAGCGCGGCGGCGCGCGTCGAGCGCGAAACCAACAGCAAAGAGCCAGCGATTAACCCGAACAGTATGGCGGCGCTGGGCATTCAGGTGGTGGACGTGCGCATCAAGCAGATCAATCTGCCGACCGAGGTCTCTGACGCGATTTACAACCGCATGCGCGCCGAGCGTGAAGCGGTTGCGCGCAGCCAGCGTTCTCAGGGTCAGGAAGAGGCGGAAAAACTGCGTGCGCAGGCGGACTATCAGGTCACGCGCACCCTGGCGGAAGCGCAGCGTACCGCGCTGATTACGCGCGGCGACGGCGATGCAGAAGCAGCGAAGCTTTTTGCTGACGCCTTCAGCCAGGATCCGGACTTCTACGCCTTTATTCGCAGCCTGCGCGCCTATGAAAATAGCTTCAGCGACAGCCAGGATGTGATGGTGCTTAGCCCGGACAGCGATTTCTTCCGATATATGAAAGCGCCCTCTAACGCGACGCGATAAGAACTGCTATAACCTACGGGCCGACAATGATGTCGGCCTTTTTTTTGGGAATGGTAAATGAATACAACCATATGGATGGCGCTGGCGCTGGTACTGGTGCTCGAAGGCCTGGGGCCGATGTTTCTGCCGCGCATCTGGCGCCGTATGATCCTGAGCATGGCGCAGCTGCCAGATCGTCTGCTGCACCGTTTCGGCGGCGGCCTGGTGGTGGCGGGCGTGGTGATTTACTACATGGTCGGCGCACACGGCGGCGCCTGATTGCGCGTGCAACAGGGCTAAATTGTGCCTTCCGCGCATCGTTTCCCCAGGATGTTGTAGTGCGCAAAACCCAGGCAAAAAATGCGCGCAAACGTATGCTAAAAGTGCTGAAAGCCGCAAGATCAGATGGTAGAATCCATTTTTAAGCAATCGGTGATTTTGAAAATGGGTAAGAACGTCGTCGTACTGGGCACCCAATGGGGTGACGAAGGCAAAGGTAAAATTGTAGACCTGCTGACTGAACGCGCTAATTACGTGGTGCGCTACCAGGGTGGCCACAATGCCGGCCATACGCTTGTCATCAACGGTGAAAAAACCGTCCTCCATTTAATTCCATCTGGCATCCTGCGCGAAAACGTCACCAGCATTATCGGTAACGGCGTGGTGCTGTCGCCTGAAGCTCTGATGAAAGAGATGAAAGGTCTGGAAGAGCGAGGCGTACCGGTACGCGAACGTCTGCTGATTTCTGAAGCCTGCCCGCTGATCCTGCAATACCATGTTGCGATGGATCTGGCGCGCGAAAAAGCGCGCGGCGCCAAAGCCATCGGCACCACCGGTCGCGGCATCGGCCCGGCCTATGAAGATAAAGTGGCGCGCCGCGGTCTGCGCGTCGGCGACCTCTTCAACAAAGAGACCTTCGCCGTTAAGCTGAAAGAGATTGTTGATTACTACAACTTCCAGCTGGTGAACTACTACAAAGAAGACGCGGTCGACTACGACAAAGTGCTGAGCGACGTACTGGCAGTAGCCGACGTGCTGACCAGCATGGTGGTTGACGTCTCCGATCTGCTGGACACGGCGCAGAAGCGCGGCGATCTGATCATGTTCGAAGGCGCGCAGGGCACGCTGCTAGATATTGACCACGGCACCTATCCCTATGTGACCTCCTCTAACACCACCGCTGGCGGCGTGGCAACTGGCTCAGGCATTGGCCCGCGCTGCGTTGACTACGTGCTGGGTATCGTGAAGGCCTACTCGACCCGCGTTGGCGCCGGTCCGTTCCCGACCGAACTGTTCGACGACATCGGCGAGTTCCTGTGCGCGAAAGGCCACGAGTTTGGCGCGACCACGGGTCGTCGTCGTCGCACCGGCTGGCTGGATGCGGTCGCCGTACGCCGCGCGGTACAGATCAACTCGCTGTCAGGTTTCTGCATGACCAAGCTGGACGTGCTGGACGGCCTGAAAGAGGTGAAAATCTGCGTGGGCTATCGCCTGCCGGACGGTCGCGAAGTGACCACCACGCCGCTGGCGGCAGAGAACTGGGAAGGCATTGAGCCGATCTATGAAACCCTGCCGGGCTGGAGCGAAACCACCTTTGGCGTGAAAACGCTGGAAGGTCTGCCGCAGGCCGCGCGCGACTATATCAAGCGCGTGGAAGAAGTAACGGGCGTACCGGTTGATATTATTTCTACCGGCCCGGACCGTAGCGAAACCATGATTCTGCGCGATCCGTTCGACGCTTAATCCTGCAAGAGGCCGGCGCTGCTCCGGCCTCTGTTTCCCCGCTTAGCAAGCCGCTCATTATCCCCTTCGCTTTGCTGCATCGCCGTTCGGTTGAAAAAAACACACTCTGGATTCGACTCTGGTTTATCATCTACAGTAACCGCAAGCCGGTTTACTATTAAAATCAACCGCAACGCGAACGAAATAAATACGCCATGGGTAATCTACCGAGGTAATTGTGCAGCTGACAAGTTTTACCGATTATGGTCTGCGGGCCTTGATTTATATGGCCAGTTTGCCGGAAGGCAGAATGACGAATATTACTGAAGTCACCGAGACCTACGGCGTGTCGCGCAACCATATGGTTAAGATTATCAATCAACTCAGCCGGGCAGGCTTTATCGCCGCAACGCGCGGCAAAAATGGCGGCATCCGTCTTGGTATGGATCCGCGTAATATTGTTATCGGCGATGTGGTACGCAAAATGGAGCCGCTACAGCTCGTAGACTGCGCCACCTGCGCTATCAAGCCAGCCTGCCGCTTAAAAAAAGCGCTAAACGATGCGGTACAGCTGTTCCTGCGGGAACTGGACAGCTATACGCTGGCAGACTTAGTCGCAGGAAACGAACCCTTATACCAAATTTTATTGTCCGAACCGCCGGTGGCAATGAATCTGAAATGACATCGGAGGAACCGCTATGTCAAACGATCCTTTTCAGCAAAGAGAAGCTGAAAAATATGAAAACCCTATTCCGAGCCGTGAATTTATTCTGGCTCACCTCGAAAAACGCGAAAAACCAGCCAGCCGCGACGAGCTGGCGCAGGAACTGAATCTCACCGACGAAGAGCACCTTGAAGCGCTGCGTCGTCGTCTGCGCGCCATGGAGCGCGACGGTCAGCTGGTCTTTACCCGCCGCCAGTGCTATGCGCTGCCGGAACGTCTCGATCTGCTGCGCGGCAAGGTTATCGGCCACCGCGACGGCTACGGCTTCCTGCGCGTAGAAGGCCAGAAAGATGACCTCTATCTCTCCGCCGAGCAGATGAAAATGTGCATGCACGGCGACGTTATCCTGGCGCAGCCGCTGGGGGCCGATCGTAAAGGCCGCCGTGAAGCGCGCGTGGTGCGCGTGCTGGAGCCGCGCAACAACCAAATCGTCGGCCGTTACTTTACCGATGCGGGCGCCGGTTTCGTGGTGCCCGACGACAGCCGTCTGAGCTTCGACATTCTGATCCCGCCGGAAGAGACCCAGCAGGCGCGAATGGGCTCGGTGGTGGTGGTAGAGCTGATGCAGCGCCCGACGCGCCGCACCAAAGCCATTGGTAAAGTCGCAGAGATCCTCGGCGACAACATGGGCACCGGCCTGGCGGTCGATATGGCCCTGCGCACCCACGAAATCCCGCACAGCTGGCCGCCTGAAGTTGAAAAGCAGGTAAGCAAGCTCAGCGAAGAGGTGCCTGAAGCGGCGAAAAAAGGGCGCATCGATCTGCGTAAGCTGCCGCTGGTCACTATCGACGGCGAAGATGCGCGCGACTTCGACGATGCGGTTTACTGCGAGAAAAAACGCGGCGGCGGCTGGCGCCTGTGGGTCGCCATCGCCGACGTCAGCTACTACGTGCGTCCCGGCACGCCGTTGGACGACGAAGCGCTGCAGCGCGGCACCTCGGTCTATTTCCCGTCGCAGGTCGTACCGATGCTGCCGGAAGTGCTCTCCAACGGGCTCTGCTCGCTGAACCCGCAGGTCGATCGTCTCTGCATGGTGTGCGAGATGACCATCTCTGCCACCGGCAAGCTGACCGGCTTCAAACACTATGAAGCGGTGATGAACTCCCATGCGCGCCTGACCTACAACAAAGTGTGGAATATCCTGCAGGGCAACCCGGAGCTGCGCGAACAGTACGCGCCGCTGCTGAAGCCGCTGGAAGAGCTGCACAACATGTACAAGGTGCTGGAACAGGCGCGCGAAGCGCGCGGCGGCATCTCGTTTGAGACCGAAGAAGCGAAGTTTATCTTCAACGCGGAACGCCGTATTGAGCGGGTAGAGCGCACCGTGCGCAACGACGCGCACAAGCTGATCGAAGAGTGCATGATCCTCGCCAACATCGCGTCGGCGCGCTTCGTCGAGAAGCATCAGGAGCCGGCGCTGTTCCGCGATCACGATCGCCCCAGCGACGACAGCATCACCAGCTTCCGTACCGTGCTTAACGAGCTGGGCCTCTCGCTGCCGGGTGGCACTAAGCCGGAACCGATCGACTACGCCGAGCTGCTGACGCAGATCGCCGATCGTCCAGACGCGGAAATGCTGCAAACCATGCTGCTGCGCTCCATGAAGCAGGCGGTCTACGATCCGGAAAACCGCGGACACTTTGGCCTGGCGCTGCAGTCTTACGCGCACTTTACCTCGCCGATCCGCCGCTATCCCGATCTGCTGCTGCACCGCGCCATTAAATATCTGCTGGCGCAGGCGGAAGGTGAGGTGAAAGGCAACACCACGCCGACCGGCGGCTATCACTACGAGATGCAGCAGATGCTGCAGCTCGGCCAGCACTGCTCAATGACGGAGCGCCGCGCCGACGAGGCGACGCGCGACGTCGCCGACTGGCTGAAGTGCGACTTTATGCAGGATCAGGTCGGCAATACTTTTAGCGGCGTGATCTCCAGCGTAACCGGCTTCGGCTTCTTTGTGCGCCTGGACGACCTCTTTATTGACGGCCTGGTACACGTCTCCACGCTGGACAACGACTACTACCGTTTCGATGCGGTGGGACAGCGCCTGATCGGCGAGTCGGGCGGACGCACCTATCGTCTGGGCGATGCGGTCGAAGTGCGGGTCGAGGCGGTGCATCTGGATGAGCGCAAGATCGACTTCGCGCTGATTTCCAGTCAGCGCCAGCCGCGCGGCGAAGGCAAAACCGCGCGCGACAAAGCGAAGCGTGAAGGCAAAGCGCCGCCGAAGCGTCGCCGTCAGATGGGAAAAAAAGGCAACTTTGAGCCGAACGAAGCGTTCCGCGACGCGAAGCCCGCCTCTGGCAAAGCGAAGAAAGAGAAAAAAAGCAAAACCCCGTCGGAAAAAACCCGTAAAATCGCCGCCGCCACCAGGGCGAAGCGCGCCGCGAAAAAGCAGGCCTGATTCCGCCTGATGCGTTAACGGACGCTTTTTGCCACGCAAAAAGCGTCCGCTGAAGTCCATTCAATTCCTAACTGAGCAGATCGATGAGCGAAATAATTTTTGGTATCCATGCCGTGCAGGCGCTGCTGGAGCGCGATCCCCAGCGCTTTCAGGAAGTCTTTATCCTCAAGGGCCGCGACGATCGTCGCCTGCAGCCGTTGGTGGCGGCGCTGGAAGCTCAGGGTATCGTTATCCAGCTGGCGAACCGCCAGTGGCTGGACGGCCAGGTTGAGGGCGGCGTGCATCAGGGTATCGTGGCGCGCATCCGGCCCGGACGCCAGTACCAGGAAGGCGATCTGCCGGATTTGCTGGCCAGCCTGGAGAAGCCGCTGCTGCTGGTGCTGGACGGCGTCACCGATCCGCATAACCTTGGCGCCTGCCTGCGCAGCGCCGACGCCGCAGGCGTACACGCGGTGATCGTGCCGAAAGACCGCTCCGCCTCCCTTAACGCTACGGCGAAAAAAGTCGCCAGCGGCGCGGCGGAAAACGTGCCGCTGATCCGCGTCACCAACCTGGCGCGCACGCTGCGTCTGCTGCAGGAGTACAACATCTGGGTGGTCGGCACCGCTGGCGAAGCGGATCATACCCTCTACCAGAGCAACATGACCGGGCCGATGGCGCTGGTGATGGGCGCGGAAGGTGAAGGCATGCGCCGCCTGACGCGCGAGCACTGCGACGAGCTGATCAGCATCCCGATGGCGGGCAGCGTTTCATCGCTTAACGTCTCTGTTGCCACCGGCGTCTGCCTGTTTGAAGCGGTACGCCAGCGCGGGGCGTGATCGCCGCCGCAAAACCTCTCAGTGCCAGGCATAACTGCGCGTTGCTCTCCCATACTTAACGGGAGACGCATCGCGAGGAGTGGTTATGACCTGGACAACCCACACCGTTTTCAATCAGCCGCAGCCCCTGAGCAACAGCAATCTCTTTCTCTCCGACACGCCGCTGCGCGAAGCGCTGGTGCGGGAAGGCGCCGAATGGGATCGCGAGTGGCTGGCGTCGGTGGGCGCCCAGCTCGGCGGTGCCGAGTCGCTGGAGCTGGGACGGCTGGCCAACGCCGCGCCGCCGGAGCTGCTGCGCTACGACGCGCGCGGCGTACGCATCGACGAGGTGCGTTTTCATCCCGCGTGGCACCTGCTGATGCAGGGCGTCTGCGCCAGCCGCCTGCATAATCTTAGCTGGCAGCCCGACGTGCTGGATCGCGCCATGGTGGCGCGCGCCGCGCGCTTTATTCTCCACGCTCAGGTCGAGGCCGGCACGCTCTGCCCGGCGACCATGACGCACGCCGCCATCCCGCTGCTGCAGCGCTGGCTGCCGGACGCCTTCAGCGGCTGGCGCGACCCGCTGCTCAGCGATCGCTACGATACCCACGCGCTGCCTGGCGAGCAGAAGCGCGGCCTGCTGATCGGCATGGGCATGACGGAAAAGCAGGGTGGCAGCGACGTCACCACCAACACCACGCGCGCGGAGCCGCTGGCGGACCGCGCGCCCGGCTCGCTCTGGCGCATCACCGGCCATAAGTGGTTCTTCTCCGTGCCGCAGAGCGATGCGCATCTGATCCTCGCCCAAAGCGGCGGCGGCTTAAGCTGCTTTTTCCTGCCGCGCCTGCTGCCGGACGGCACGCGCAACGCCATTCGCCTTGAGCGACTCAAAGAGAAGCTGGGCAACCGCGCCAACGCCAGCAGCGAAGCGGAGTTTCAGGACGCTACCGGCTGGCTGGTGGGGGAGGAGGGCGACGGCGTGCGGCTGATCCTTAAAATGGGCGGCATGACCCGCTTCGACTGCGCGCTCGGCAGTCACGGCCAGATGCGGCGCGCCTTCTCCGTCGCGCTCTACCATGCGCACCAGCGTCAGGTGATGGGCAAAGATCTGGTGGATCAGCCGCTGATGCGTCAGGTTCTGGCGACGCAGGCGCTGCAGCTTGAGGGGCAAACGGCGCTGCTGATGCGGCTGGCGCGCGCCTGGTCGCAGCCGGCGCAGCCGCTGGAGGGCGCATTTGCGCGGCTGTTCACCCCGGCGGCGAAGTACGCCGTCTGCAAGGCGGGCATGCCGTTTGTCGCCGAGGCGATGGAGGTGCTGGGGGGCATTGGCTACTGCGAAGAGAGCGAGCTGCCGCGTCTCTATCGCGATATGCCGGTTAACAGCATCTGGGAAGGATCGGGCAATGTCATGGCTCTCGACGTGCTGCGCGTGCTGCGCAAACAGCCCGGCGTAGCTGAGATGCTGAATCAGGAGTTTGAGGCGGTCAGGGGCGTGAATCGCCTGTTTGACGCCGGCTGGCGGCAGCTAAAGCTGCGCCTGAACCGACTGCAGGAGAGTCAGGCGCGGGAAATGGCCCAGCGCCTGTTTTTACTGGCGACCGGCGCGCAGCTGCTGAAGTATGCCGAGCCGCCGCTGGCGGACGCCTGGTGCCGGCAGTGGCTCGACGCGCGCGGCGTCCGTCCGATCGAAAGCCAGGTGGCGGAGCGCTTACTGCTGCGCGCCAGCGGCGGGTGACGCGCCGTAAAGGATCGCCGTCGCGTACCAGTAGCCCGGCGTCACCGTTTCATCCACCATGATGACCTGATAGTAAACCGCGCCGCGCTGATTGGCCTCCGCTGCCAGTGCGCGCTGGGCGTCATCCGGCGAGCCGCGAACCTGCGTGCTGACGCTGCCGAGCCTCGGCAAACCAGCGCTCTGCGCGCGCGTGATCTCCTGCGCCTGATGGGTAGGCGCAGGCGGCGGCTGCGGCGTGGTTTTCAGCGCCGAACAGCCGCTCACCAGCAGTGCCATTGTCAGTAAGTAAGCGTAACGCATAAGGTTTACTCCAGAGGGAAGGTGGATTAAGTGTAAGCCACCCGCCCAAAAGCGGGTCAGGATTTCAGATGAAATACGCTGACCAGCTGCGTCAGATGATGGCCTTTGTGGCTCAGATTCTGCGCCGACGCATCCGCCTGCGCCATCAGCTCGCTGTTCTCATGGGTCGCCTGGCTAATCTGGTTCATCGCCTGATTTACCTGACCGATCCCCGCCGCCTGCTGCTGCGCCGCAACGTTGATTTCGCTCATCAGCGCCTGCACCTGCTCAATATGCGACACGATATGGCTCATGGCGTCATGCGTCTGCTGCGACAGCTGGTGGCCTTCCGAGACGTTGCGGATCGAGGTGGCGATCAGGCCGTCGATCTCTTTTGCCGCCTGCGCGCTGCGCTGCGCCAGCGCGCGCACTTCCGCCGCAACCACCGCGAAGCCGCGGCCGTGCTCACCGGCGCGCGCCGCTTCTACCGCCGCGTTAAGCGCCAGAATATTGGTCTGGAAAGCGATCGATTCGATTACGTGGGTGATATCGGCAATGCTCTGGGATGAGACCTGAATCGCCGACATGGTATTGACCGAACGGCTCACCGTCTGGCTGCCGTGCGTGACCAGGCCGCTCGCTTCCGCCACCAGCGTCATCGCCTGGCGCAGGTTGTCGGCGGTATGCTCGACCGTGGCGCCGAACTGCTCCATGCTCGCTGACGTCTCCTCGACGCTGCTCGCCTGGCGGCCAATCTGCTCGCTGATATTCAGGCTGCTGGCGGCGATGGTGTCAGTGCCGTCGCTGATCTCCTGCGCGGCGACGCGCACCTGACCAACAATCTTCTCCAGCCCGTCGCCGATGCCGTTAATAGCGGCAATCAGCTGGCCGACTTCGTCATGGCGGCGCGTATCCAGATGCACGCGCAGGTTGCCCGCCGCATACTCTTCAGCCAGATGGATCACCTGCTGCAGCGGACGGGTGATGGCGCGGCGGCTGTAAAACACAAAGCCCAGCGCAAAAATCAGCACCAGCGCCAGGCCGATCAGCATAAACAGATTACGGCTGTGATTAATCGGCGCCAGCAGCGTGTCGCGGCTCACTTCGCCCACCACAATCCAGTTCCAGCCCGGCAGCTGCTGCCACGCCAGCATCTTACTTTCGCCGTCAAGCTCTGCTTCCTGCACGCCCTGCGGCTGGCTCAGCAGCGCCTGCTGCACGCTGGCGTCCCAGCCCGGCAGTTTGCCTTCATGCTGCGCGGCAAACAGATATTGTCCCTGCGCGGCGCCCGGCGCGCCGTTCAGCACGTAGAAATGGCCGCTGTCCCCCAGCCTGCGCGCCAGCACCTTCTCGCGCATTAGCGCATACTGCTTATCGATCTGCACGCCAACAAACAGGATGCCGATCACCGCGCCGCTTTCATCTTTGACCGGCTGATACTGGGTGATATAGCGGTGGCCGAACAGCGTTGCCAGCCCGCGATAGATTTCGCCGCGGCTCACGCTTTTCCACGCTGCGCTGCTGCGGTCAAGGCGAGTCCCGATGGCGCGGCTGCCGTCCTCTTTTTTCAGCGAGGTTGAGATGCGGTAGTAGTCGTCCCCGTCGCGCACAAAGATGGTCGAGACAGCGGTGGTGCGCGCTAAAAAGTCGTCCACCGCGATCTGATCGAGGTTCAGGGTTTTCAGCCCGGCGCGCAGGGTTGGCGTGGAAAACTCCCCGACCTGAATGCGCGAACTCTCGTCGCGGCTAAAGCGCTGCGGCAAAAAGCTGGCGAACAGCTGGGTGTAGTTATTGACCTCTTCAGTGAGGGTGGCGTTGAACATGGCGGCCATTTCGCTGATGCCCTGCACCTGATTGTGCATATCATCCGTAGCGAGGCTTTCCAGCTGACGGGCCGCAGTGTGGCTTTGGGTCAGTGTCAGAACAAACAGCAGCAGCGCGACGCTGAGAGACGTCAGTACAGACAGCTTGACTCCAAGACTCATGCGGCTGAGAGAGAGACGCTTCATAAATTACCTTTAGATCGGTTTAATGGAGATTCGATTAACGGCATCGGCGGCAAAAGGTTTACGCCTTAAATAAAACGGAAGATGTGTGAAGTGGTTCGCAGATCAGGCGTGGGAGACGTAAACTCAGCGGAATCGATATCCAGAGCGGAGCGAAGATGATTGAACTGAATACGGAACGGCTGGCGGGCATTCAGGTGCTGCACGCTGCGCCTGCGGGCCAGCGCGAGGCAGCGCTGCCGACGGTGCTGCTCTACCACGGTTTTACCTCTTCTAAAGAGGTGTACGCTTATCTGGCCGTGGCGCTGGCGCAGGCGGGATTTCGCGCCGTAATGCCTGACGCCGATCTGCACGGCGCGCGCGACAACGGCAACGATGCGGTGCGGCTTTCCCGTTTCTGGCAGATTCTGCAGCGCAATATCGACGAGCTGCCACAGCTGGAGAACGCGCTGCGCGCCGCCGGGCTGGTTGACGGTGAGCGCTTCGCCGTGGCGGGCGCATCGCTGGGCGGTATGACCGCGCTGGGGGCGATGGCACGCTATCCGCAGATCCGCAGCGTCGCCTGCCTGATGGGATCGGGCTATTTTATGCGGCTCAGCCGCTCGCTCTTTCCGCCGGTAAGTCTCAGCTCGCCTGAAGAGTGGGCGCAGTTCGATCGGCTTATGGCGCCGCTGGCGGCTTACGATCCCAGTGAAAAGCTGGAGACGCTGGCGAACCGGCCGCTGCTGCTGTGGCACGGCGAAGCGGACGAAGTGGTGCCTTTCGCGGAAACCGCGCGGCTGGTAGCGGCGCTGCGGGAGAGCGGCCAGGCCGATAAGATGACCTTTTTTTCAGAACCGGGCATCGGCCACAAAATCACCCCTTTCGCGCTGCGCGCGCTGGTCGATTTCTTTAAGCAGAATCTATGACGCAGCCGGGCTGGCGGCGATGCGTCAGCCCGTTGCCCTGCAGAGATCACAACTGATTCGATAATCGCTCCGCCGCGCTGGCGGTCGCGCTGGCGTGCGTATTGCCCGGCGCGTCCAGTCGGTTGACGTAGACATAGCCTGCGGCCGCTTTGCTGCTGTTACTTCTCATCTGCTGCGCACAGTCAGTCTGGCTGGCAAGGGCGGGTGGAGACAGGAAGAGACCCAGTAAAGTGGCGATGACGAACGTTTTCATGCTCGACTCCTCACTGATGGGAACACACTCTGCGACGCAGCTGATGAAAAAAGCGGCGTCATGGTTAATTTTAGCGCGCGCCGCCGCCAATGCCAGACGGCGGCGTTGAACGCCTTTATCAGGAAAATTGATAAAGGCCTGCGCAACCCGCTGAATCTTATGCCTTAGCACGCAAAGCCTGTTTAATTGCGATTTAATGAAATGTGCGCTTGAGTTTAGTGCCCTGCGTCAGTATGATTACGCGTCAATTTTTCAGCTGCATTCAGGGGCGCGTTACATTCAGCGAATGTTTCACGACCTATAACGTTCCTTGCTTCCGTGGGCCGCAGCTGACCCTGACAGGAGGCTGAATAATCCGTAAGGAGCAATTTCGATGCGTCATTACGAAATCGTATTTATGGTCCATCCTGACCAGAGCGAACAGGTTCCAGGTATGATCGAGCGTTACACTGGTGCTATCACTGGTGCAGAAGGCACGATCCACCGTCTGGAAGACTGGGGCCGCCGTCAGCTGGCTTACCCGATCAACAAACTGCACAAAGCTCACTATGTTCTGATGAACGTAGAAGCGCCGCAGGAAGTGATCGACGAGCTGGAAACGAACTTCCGCTTCAACGACGCCGTTATCCGCAGCATGGTTATGCGCGTTAAGCACGCGGTAACCGAAGCATCTCCGATGGTTAAAGCGAAAGACGAGCGTCGTGAGCGCCGCGAAGATTTCGCTAACGAAACCTCTGACGAGTCAGATGCTGGGGATTCTGAAGAGTAATCATTCGTGACGGCCAATCGACTGCGCCTGTCTGGCACCGTGTGCAAGACGCCGGTTCGAAAAGTGAGCCCGTCAGGAATTCCTCACTGTCAGTTTGTGCTTGAGCACCGCTCAGTGCAGGAAGAAGCCGGTTTCCACCGGCAAGCCTGGTGCAGAATGCCCGTTATTATCAGCGGCACGCTTCATCAGGAGATTACTCAACATATAACGGTCGGCACGCCGCTCATTCTCGAAGGCTTCATTAGCTGCCATCAGGCGCGAAATGGACAGAGTAAAATGGTGCTGCATGCCGAGCAGATTGAATTGATAGATTCTGGAGACTAGCCAAATGGCACGTTATTTCCGTCGTCGCAAGTTCTGCCGTTTCACCGCGGAAGGCGTTCAAGAGATCGACTACAAAGATATCGCTACGCTGAAAAACTACATCACTGAAAGCGGTAAGATCGTACCGAGCCGTATCACCGGTACTCGCGCAAAATACCAGCGTCAGCTGGCTCGTGCTATCAAGCGCGCGCGTTACCTGTCTCTGCTGCCGTACACTGATCGTCATCAGTAATCGGCAACTGTCCATTAACGACTTTAAGAGGATAAGGTAATGCAAGTTATTCTGCTTGATAAAGTAGCAAACCTGGGCAGCCTGGGTGACCAGGTTAACGTTAAAGCGGGCTACGCGCGCAACTTCCTGGTACCGCAGGGCAAAGCTGTTCCTGCTACCAAGAAAAACGTTGAATATTTCGAAGCTCGCCGCGCTGAACTGGAAGCCAAACTGGCTGACGTTCTGGCTGCTGCCAACGCACGCGCTGAGAAAATCAATGCACTGGGTTCAGTGACCATCGCCTCTAAATCAGGCGACGAAGGTAAACTGTTCGGTTCTATCGGTACCCGCGACATCGCTGACGCTGTAACTGCAGCTGGCGTTGAAGTGGCGAAGAGCGAAGTTCGCCTGCCGAACGGCGTTCTGCGCACCACCGGTGAGCATGAAGTTGACTTCCAGGTTCACAGCGAAGTTTTCGCTAAACTGGTTGTGAATGTAGTTGCTGAGTAATTTTACTCGGTAATGCGAAAAAGCCGGCCCTGTGCCGGCTTTTTTGTTTTTGTCCCTGTGCGTATTTAGCGCCTGAACAGCGCTGCCGCAGGGCTACTGCGCGCGGATAAAGCTGCCGTCTGGCTGACGCGTAAAAAGCACCGGCCCGCTGGCGCCGTCCACGGTCAGTCCCGTCACCACGCCCTGCGCATTCTGTCGAATCTTCACCTGCTGCCCGCTCTGCAACGCGCTCAGCGGCTGATCGCTGCCCTCTACGCGCGCCATGGCGAACACGTCGCCCACCGGCAGATTATTATCGCGAAACAGCTGCGCCAGCGTCTGACCTGAGGCGATGGTGTAGCTGCGCCATTCGCCCTGAGAGTCCGCTTTCGGCGGCTGGGCATTTTGCTGCGGCGCTTTCTGGTCGTAGATCTCCGCCTGCATCGGCACCTCTTTTTCGCCGCTCGCCGTTTGCGGACGCTCGACAGGATACTGCGGCGTGCTGGACGGCCACAAAAAGGCCAGCAGCATCACCAGCAGGGCGATAACAATGCCGCGCCGGTGTGCGGGCGGCAACGGGGACATCCAGCCAATATTATCCGTATAGTGCCAGACTGTGCTGAGCCAGGCGGGCAAGCGGGAAGGCGCCTCTGAAGCCATTCGTGAATCCTCCTCATCGCCAGCGGCGCGCGACGGTTTAACAGGCCGCCAGGCGAAACGTTGGCGCAATGTGCGCAAAGTGCGTGGCGCGCGCGTCCTGCGGCGTTGTGGGGCGATTTGACCCATGTATCTTCTCTTCTTTCAGTACGCTGGCGAGGTTGTCCTCGTCCAGAGTTATAGTATGGGCAATACGGGCGCGACGTGCCTGTCAGCCTTAAGAAATATGACCTGCGTATTGTTTCTGTTTCACCACCAAAAGTCACCTGCGCGGCGTGGGATTTTACGCCAGCGGCCCGCGCTGCTATGCTGCCGGTTCAAATTAGCGAAAGAGACAGGTATCAAGATGACGACCCCTTCATTCGACAGCGTCGAATCACAAGCAAGTTACGGAATTGGTTTACAGGTTGGCCAGCAGCTGCTCGAGTCCGGTCTGCAGGGACTTCAGCCGGAAGCGCTGCTCGCGGGCCTGCGCGACGCGCTGGAAGGGAATTCGCCGGCCGTGCCGGTTGACGTCGTGCACCGCGCGCTGCGTGAAGTGCATGAGCGCGCTGAAGGCGTGCGCCGCCAGCGCGTAGAGGCGATGGCAGCCGAAGGCCAGACGTTCCTGGCGGAGAACGCACAGCGCGAAGGCGTCAACAGCACCGAGTCGGGCCTGCAGTTCAGCGTTATCAAGCAGGGCGACGGTCCGATCCCGTCACGTCAGGATCGCGTGCGTGTGCACTATACCGGCAAGCTGATCGACGGCACGGTGTTTGACAGCTCGGTTGCGCGCGGCGAACCGGCAGAATTCCCGGTAACCGGCGTCATCGCGGGCTGGATCGAAGCGCTGACCCTGATGCCGGTCGGTTCGAAGTGGGAACTGGCCATTCCGCACAACCTCGCCTACGGCGAGCGCGGCGCAGGCGCATCGATTCCGCCGTTCAGCACCCTGATTTTCGAAGTTGAGCTGCTGGAAATCCTCTAAATCCACGCCCCCTTTCAGCACCTGAAAGCCAGCCCTCGGGCTGGCTTTTTTACGCCTCTACTTCTGCTGTAAATCGACTTTCCACAGCGCAAAGCCGATCTCATCGCTGCCCTGCGGCTGCATCGGATAGCGCGCATGGCTGCGAATAAAGGCGGTCGCCTTCTCGCCCGGCGCGGTCTCAAAGCGAATATCGAGCGGCACGCTGCTCTCTATCGGCGCCAGCTGCCAGTTGTTGTCCGCCTGCGGATGCACTTCGCCCCGTTTTTTCGTCTCGGCGCTGATATAGGCCGCGACCACCGCGCGGTTCTCATCGGGCGAGGCGAAGGCGATAAAACTGTCGCCGGTGCCGGCGAACTTACCGCCGTAGGCGCGGTAGTTATTGGTGGCCACCAGAAAAGTGGCATGCGGATCGACCGGCTTGCCCTGCCAGGTGAGGTTTTTAATGCGCGACGCCTCTGGGTGGAGCAGCTGGCATTCGCCGTCGTAGCGGGCCGGCTGGGTAACGTCGATCTGATAGTTAACGCCGTCGATCACGTCGAAATTGTAGGTGCGGAAATCCCAGTTGATCAGTGACTGGACGTCGCGGCGCTGCGGATCGATCTGATTAAACTGGCCCGCGGAGCACTCCAGCCACTCTTTCACCTGGGCGCCGCTAACCTTCATTACCACCAGCGTATTGGGGTAGAGATAGAGATCGGCGGCGTTGCGGAAGGTGAGGTCGCCTTTCTCTACCTCGGTATAGCTGGCAGGATCGTTTTTACGCCCGCCCGCTTTAAAGGGCGCGGCGGCGGAGAGCACCGGCAAATGGCCCAGATCGGGATCGCCCTGAATAAAATGCTCTACGTAGGCGCGCTGGGCATTATTGACGATCTGCACCGTTGGATCGTCCTGCACCAGCGAAAGATAGCTGTACATTACGTCCGCCGACCTGCCGATCGGCTTCGCTACAAACTCGCGCGTGGCGCGGTGATCCTCCGCCAGTACCTTCACCAGCGCCGGATCTTCCGCCGCCAGCGACTTTTTCTGCGCTGCATCGTAGATCGGTCGCGCTTCTGCCTTGCGATCGCTGACCTGCCAGCGGCCAGCTTCATTGGTCAGCACCAGATCGACCACGCCGAGATGATCGCCCCACATGCCGGGCATCACCGCCGCGACGCCGTTCAGCGTTCCTTTGGCGATATCGGCCCCTTTGATTGCGGCGAACTCCTTGCTGGGGAAGACGGCGTGCGCGTGGCCAAAAAGAATGGCATCAATGCCCGCCACCTGGCTCAGGTAGTAAACCGAGTTTTCCGCCATCGCATGATAGGGCTCGCTGCTGAGGCCGGAGTGGGGGATGGCGACCACCAGATCTGCGCCCTGGGCGCGCATCTGCGGCACATAGCGTCGTGCGGTTTCGGTAATATCTTCGACGCGCACTTTGCCCTGCAGGTTGGCTTTATCCCACACCATAATTTGCGGCGGCGCGAAGCCGATAAAACCGATCTTCAGCCGCTGCGTTTTGCCGTCGCGATCCGTCACCTCAACCGGCTTGATCAGCCAGGGCGTAAACATCGGCCTGTTGGTCTGGAGATCGATAATATTGGCGTTTACGTAGGGAAAACGCGCGCCGGCCAGCGCTTTGCGCAGGTAGGGCAGCCCGTAGTTGAATTCATGGTTGCCGAGGTTGCCAACGCTGTAGTCCAGCGTATTCATCGCTTTGTAGACCGGATGGATCTCTCCCTGCTGCAGCCCCTTCGCCGCCATATAGTCGCCCAGCGGGCTGCCCTGGATAATATCGCCGTTATCCACCAGCACGCTGTTTTTTACCTCCTGACGCGCGGCATGGATCAGCGACGCGGTGCGCACCAGCCCGAACTTCTCGGTCGGCGTATCTTTGTAGTAGTCGAAATCCATCATGTTGCTGTGCAGATCGGTGGTTTCCAGCAGACGAAGATCGACGGTGGCGGCGTGAAGAGCCGTTGAGAGACTCAGCGCCAGAAGGGTCATAGTGGGTTTAAACATGCCTGTTCCTGCTGCAAAAAGTTAAGCCTCTCAAATTAATGTAAAAGAATGATGATGTGTCAGAGGATTACGTGATGGGTTTAACATTTTGCGCGATGAAAAGGGGGAAGACAGCGCGGCATAGCGGCGGCTCGCAATCTATGGTATTGATATTGTTAAACTATTGAGAGTTTAACGCCCGGAGGCCCGGGCGGAAGCGCAGTAGCTGCTAAAATTTAACCGATGTAGCGCACGATAACGTCGTGCGGCTGCCACCGAAAAGGAGGTAAAAAATGTTAGAGCAAATTTGCCAGCTGGCGCGCGAAGCGGGCAACGCGATCATGCTGATTTATGAAAAGGAGACGCCGGTAGACGTTTCCCGCAAATCCGACGACTCCCCGGTGACCGCTGCGGATATTGCCGCGCACGATATTATTCTGCAGGGGCTTAAGCAGCTGACGCCGGAGGTGCCGATACTGTCGGAAGAGGATCCGCCTTCCTGGAGCGAGCGCCAGCAGTGGCAGCGCTACTGGCTGGTCGATCCGCTCGACGGCACCAAAGAGTTTATCAAGCGCAACGGTGAGTTTACCGTCAATATCGCGCTCATCGATCAGGGCAAGCCGGTGCTGGGCGTGGTGTACGCGCCAGCGCTCGGTGTGCTTTACTCCGCCGCGGAGGGCAAAGCCTGGAAAGAAGAGGGCGGCAACAAGCGGGCAATCCACGTGCAGGAGGCGCGGCCGCCGCTGGTGGTGGTAAGCCGTTCGCACGCCGACGAGGAGCTGAAAGAGTACCTCAAGCAGCTGGGCGAACATCAGACCGTGGCTATCGGCTCTTCGCTGAAGTTCTGCCTGGTGGCGGAGGGCAAAGCGCAGCTCTATCCGCGCTTTGGGCCGACTAACATCTGGGATACCGGCGCAGGGCACGCCGTCGCCGTGGCGGCCGGCGCACACGTCCACGACTGGAAAGGCAAGACCCTGGACTACGCGCCGCGTGAGTCTTTCCTCAATCCTGGCTTTCGCGTCTCACTGTTCTGATCGCTGCGGGGGGCAGTCGCCTCCCGCTTTCCCTCAGGATTTAAGCAGCGTTCGCACCAGGCTAATCACCTGCATAACTTCCTCCTGCGTCAGCGCGCCATCTTTAACGAAGCGCACGCGGCCGCTCTTATCCAGCACCACAATCGCCGACCCGGCGTCCGCCAGCTGCCAGGCGTGCTTTACGTTGCCTTTGCTGTCGACGATAAACTGCGACCAGGGATACTGCTTTTTATTGCTCTCGATACTGCTGCGCACAAACATCCCGGTGCCGGGAATGGCGTCGTCGGTGTTAACGATGGTGGTGGTCTGATAGCGATCCTGTGGGAAGGCGGCGGCTTTGATCGCCTCAATCACGGCGGCATTCATCTCTTTGGCAGATGAGCGCCCGGCGATGTGCTGGATCACGCGCACCTTGCCGGCGAGCTGCGCGCTGTTCCAGCGCTGATAGTGGAAATCATCCTGCTGATAGAGCAGTTCACCTTTGTCGTTAACGCCAACCGCGGGGACGCGCTGGTCTTGTTTCAGGCTATGGGCAAAAACCGCGCCGGGCAAAAGAATCAGCGCAAACAGGGCACAGGCGAGTCGCATTGGCAGTCTCCTTGGTGATCGGACCAGTTGGTCATTTTTCTGCAATAGTAAGCAGGGATGATGCGCCTGTCTTGTTAAGCTGTCAGGTTTGCTATTCATGCCACAATTTCTTAACAAGTTTGGATTTATACTGTGTTGGTAGAGCGACATAACAGACTATTCTGTAATGATGTGTCAATTCAGTAAAAAAGTTTAGTTTTCGGAACATTACCACGGTGGTGTGTTCTATAGTTTACCAGCACTTTGCGCTTCATGGGCTCGTACCGAACTTGGCAACGGCGAAGCGTATTTATAAATGTACAGGAGTTAAGCAGCATGAAGATCTTCCAGCGCTATAATCCACTGCAAATAGCGAAATACGTAAAAACGCTGTTCAAAGGAAGGATGTATATCAAGGACGTTGGCGCGTTCGAGTTCGACAAAGGAAAAGTGTTGATCCCGCGCGTTAAGGACATACAGCATCTGAGCGTGATGTCCGAAATTAACCGTCAGGTTCTGCGCCTTCAGGCGGAGTTCAACTGACAAAAAGGGCGCCGATGGCGCCCTCTGATTTTCTACTCTTCAGCTTCCGTGGCCTTCGCCACATTCAGCACCGGCGGACGATCGTCAATCCGCGTCACCAGCAGCTGATCGATACGATAACTGTCGATATCCACCACTTCGAACTTAAATCCGGCGAACTTAACGAAATCGGTACGCTTGGGGATCTTGCGCAGCATATACATCATAAAGCCGCCGATGGTTTCGTAGTTGCCCGACTGGGGGAACTCGTCGATATGCAGCACGCGCATCACATCGTCGATCGGTGTGCCGCCCTCGACCAGCCAGGAGTTCTCGTCGCGCGCCACGATCTGCTCTTCCAGCCCCTGGCCCACCAGGTCGCCCATTAGCGTGGTCATAACGTCGTTGAGGGTGATAATGCCTACCACCAGCGCGTATTCGTTCATGATCACCGCGAAGTCTTCGCCTGCGGTTTTAAAGCTTTCCAGCGCTTCAGAGAGCGTCAGCGTATCCGGTACGATCAGCGCCGAGCGGATCTGCACGCCGCTGTTGAGCGCCATGCTTTGATTGCCCAGCACGCGCAGCAGCAGCTCTTTGGAATCGACATAGCCGACGATATGGTCGATATCGCCGTCGCACACCAGAAACTTGGAGTGCGGATGCTGGGCGATTTTGGTTTTCAGCGTGGTTTCGTCTTCGCGCAGATCGAACCAGACCACGTTTTCACGGGAGGTCATTGACGAGGGCACGGTGCGCGACTCCAGCTCAAAAACGTTTTCGATCAGCTCGTGCTCCTGCTTACGCAGTACGCCCGCCAGCGCGCCCGCCTCAACCACCGCGTAGATATCGTCGGAGGTGATATCGTCCTTACGCACCATCGGCAGCTTAAAGACGCGGAAAAAGACGTTCGCCAGGCCGTTGAACAGCCAGACCAGCGGGCTAAACACCAGCAGGCAGAAGCGCATGGGGTTGATAATGCGCAGCGCCACCACTTCCGGCGCGATCATGCCGACGCGCTTCGGCGTCAGATCGGCGAACAGAATAAAGAAGCTGGTGACGATGATAAAGGAGCAGATAAAGCTGAGCTGGTCGGCAAGCGCCGGCTCCATAAAGCGGCTGAAAAGGCTGCTGAAGGCGGGGGAGAAGGCGGCGTCGCCGACGATACCGCCGAGGATAGCGACCGCGTTCAGGCCGATCTGCACCACGGTAAAGAAGGTGCCGGGCGTCTCCTGCATCTTCAGCACGCGCTGCGCGTTAATATTGCCTTCATCGGCCAGCAGTTTGAGTTTGATCTTGCGGGCGGCCGCCAGCGAGATTTCCGAGAGAGAGAAAAAGGCGCTGATCACGATCAGCAACAATATGACAAGCAAGCTATCTAACATAGGGTTTCCAAAGGGTTATCCACTTGTCATTTTTGGCCTGGGCAGCGCACGTAAAGGGCGTACCGATTGTACTCACCTCGTAGTCTGGGCTGTCCGTGCCAAAAATGTCTGCGCCTTATCGACGCTGCGAAGCAGCGCCGGGGCAGAAATAGAGCAGGCGAGGCCTGCGCCGCTGATTATAGCAGCAGCGCCCTCAACGCCGCCAGAGTTCACCGCAACGCCGTTGCTTCAGATTTATCCGAGTGGTGTGCGCATTTGCTGCACAGCGGTTGTATCAACCTGGCCATTTGCTGACAATAGGGCGCTATTTGGCTTAGTTACCGTTTTTTTCGCCGCCGCAGGCCGCTTTATGCGGCTATGATGATGACTGCACCGCTGCGATTTTCTTATCCAGGGATATATCACGCCCCGCGGAATTGGGGTCGGCATGATTAACAGGAGTACGCGTGCCACGAATTCATGTCTGTTTTATGACCTGCCTGCTGGCCGCCGCGCCGGTCGCTGAGGCAGCGAAAGTGCGCCTTGAAGTACAAGGCTTAACCGGGGATCTCAACAAGAACGTGCGTGCTCGCCTCTCGACCATCAGCGCCGATGAGGTGTCGAACGATGGTCGCTTTCGCGCGCGCGTTTCAGAGGCTATCGAGCAGGGCCTTAAAGCGCTCGGCTACTACGAGCCCGATATCGATTTTGAAGCGCGTCCCGCGCCGCCCCAGGGCGGACGGCCGGTGCTTATCGCCCACGTTAAACCCGGCGAGCCGGTTAAAATCGCGGGCAGCACCATCGTGCTTGAAGGTGACGCGCTGCGCGATCCCGACTATCAGGCCTGGGTGAAAGAGGGCACGCCGAAAAAAGGGCGGCAGCTCAATCACGGCGAGTATGAAAAATTTAAAAGCGGCTTCTCGAACCTGGCGCTGCGCAACGGCTATTTTGACGGCGACTTTAAAAAGAGCCAGCTCGGCGTCTCCGTCGAGCGGCGCGAGGCCTTCTGGGATATCGACTACGACAGCGGCCAGCGCTACCGCTTCGGCGACGTCAGCTTTTCTGGATCGCAGATCCGCGAAGAGTATCTGGAAAACCTCGTTCCCTTTAAAAAAGGCGACTACTACAGCTCGCGCGAGCTTGCCGAGCTGAACCGGCGTCTTTCGGCCACCGGCTGGTTTAACTCCGTGGTGGTCGCGCCGGAATTCGCGCAGGGGCGGAAAACCAAAGTGCTGCCGCTTAACGCCGCCGTCACGCCGCGCACCGAAAACACCATCGAAACCGGGGTCGGCTACTCCACCGACGTTGGGCCGCGCCTGAAGGCGACGTGGAAAAAGCCCTGGGTTAACGACAGCGGCCACAGCATGGCGGCCAGCGCCTATCTCTCCGCGCCGGAGCAGCAGCTCGACCTGAGCTACAAAGTGCCGCTGCTGAAAAGCCCGCTGGAGCAGTATTACATCTTTTCCGGCGGCCTGAAGCGCACCGATCTGAACGACACCAAAGCCGACACCACCACGCTCGGCCTGTCGCGCTACTGGGAAAACAGCACTGGCTGGCAGAAAGCGGTCAACCTGAAGTGGAGCCTCGATCACTTTACCCAGGGCAGCGTGACCAATACCACCATGCTGCTCTATCCCGGCGTCAGCCTGAACCGCACCCGCTCGCGCGGCGGCCTGATGCCGACCTGGGGCGATTCGCAGCGCTACTCTGTGGACGTCTCCGACACCACCTGGGGTTCGGACGTCGACTTCCTGATTCTGCAGGCGCAGAACGTCTGGATCCGCACGCTGGCGGATAAGCACCGCTTTGTTGCGCGCGGCAACCTCGGCTGGATTGAAACCAACAATTTTGAAAAAGTGCCGCCGGATCTGCGCTTCTTCGCCGGCGGCGATCGCAGCATTCGCGGCTACAAATATAAGGATATTTCTCCGCGCGACGAAGACGGCAAGCTGACCGGCGCCTCAAAACTCGCCACCGGCTCGCTGGAATATCAGTACAACGTTACCGGGAAATGGTGGGGCGCGGCCTTTATCGACTCGGGCGAGGCGGTCAACGACATCAAACAGAGCAATTTCAAAACCGGCGCGGGCTTCGGCGTGCGCTGGGCGTCGCCGGTCGGGCCGATCAAACTGGATATCGCCCGGCCAATCGGCGACAGCGAGGAGCATGGTTTGCAATTCTATATTGGACTGGGGCCTGAACTATGAAGCTGTGGAAAAAGGTCCTGATCGGCATTGTTATTTTTCTGGTCGTGCTGCTGGGCGGCGTGGCGTTTTTAATCGGCACCACGCCGGGTTTACATCTGGTGCTGAACGGCGCGGCGCGCTGGGTGCCGGGCTTATCGATCAAGCAGGTGGAGGGCGGCTGGCGTAACCTGACCATCAGCGGGCTGCGCTATGAGATGCCCGGCGTCAACGTCGATGCCGGCAGCTTTCATCTGGCGGTGGATCTCAACTGCCTGCTGCACTCCTCGGTGTGCGTTAACGATATCGCGCTGAAAGATGTCAGCGTGGTAGTCGATAGCAAAAAGATGGCGCCAGCGCAGGAGGCGCCGCCGGAAGAGGAGAGCGGCGGCGGCGATCTCAGCACGCCTTATCCGATTACGCTGCGCCATCTCGGCCTGCATAATATCAACGTAAAAATTGACGACACCGCTATCTCCCTGCTCGACTTCACCACCGGCCTGCAGTGGCAGGATCGCGCGCTGGCGCTCAATCCAACCCATATCCAGAGCCTGCTGGTGGCGCTGCCGAAAGCGGCGCAGGTCGCTAACGAAGAGGTGGTGCAGCCGAAAGTGCAGCAGCCGCAGCCGGATGAGAAGCCGCTGGGCGAAACCCTGCAGGCGATGTTCGCCAAACCGCTGCTGCCTGAGCTGCCCGACTTCCGCCTGCCGCTCGATATTGAGGTGCAGGAGATCCTCGGCGAACAGCTGCGCCTTACCGGCGATACCGATATTGCGGTGAACCGCCTGCTGCTGAAGGCAAAAACCGCCGACCGGCGGCTGCAGCTGCAGACGCTGGACGTTGATTCAAACCTCGGCCAGCTCAACGGCAGCGGCGAAGCGACGCTGGCGGACAACTGGCCGGTCAATGTTACCCTTAACGGCACGGCAAACGTCGATCCGCTGAAGGGCGAGAAGATCAAGCTGGATCTGAGCGGCGCCATGCGTGACGAGCTGAAGCTGGGGCTGAACCTCTCCGGCCCGGTACGCGCCCAGCTCGACGCCGCCACCCAGCTGGCGGTTGCGGGGCTGCCGCTGTCGCTGCGCCTGACCAGCCCGCAGCTGCGCTGGCCGCTGACCGGCGCGGTGCAGTACCAGGCGGACAATATTGACTACCAGCTCAAAGGCAAAGCCACCGACTACGCGATGTCGCTGCGCACGGCGGTGAAGGGCGACAGCGTGCCGCCCGCCACCGTGGCGCTGGACGGCAAAGGCAACGTCGAGCAGTTTAACCTCGATAAGCTGCGCATCGGCGCGCTGCAGGGCAATATCGATCTCACCGCGCTGGTGGACTGGAGCAAAGCGATCAGCTGGCGCAGCGAGCTGACGCTGGACGGCATCAACACGGCGCGCCAGTATCCCGACTGGCCGGCGAAGCTGGACGGTAAAATCGCCACGCGCGGCAGCCTCTACGGCGGCAGCTGGCAGATGAGCGTGCCGCAGCTGCAGCTGAAGGGCAACGTCAAACAGAACGCGGTCAGCGCCGAAGGGTCGCTGAAGGGCAACAGCTATAACCAGTGGGATATTCCCGGCGTAAAAATTGTGCTGGGCCGCAACAACCTGGATGTAAAAGGCTCGCTGGGCGACGCGCTCAATCTTGACGCCACCATCGACGCCCCCCATCTCGACAACGCCCTGCCGGGGCTGGGCGGCGTCGCTAAAGGCACCATCAAGGCGCGCGGCACGCTGCAGGCACCGCAGCTGCTGGCGGATCTCAACGCCACCGGCCTGCGCTGGCAGCAGCTGCAGATCAGGCGCGTGACGCTGGACGGCGACGTGCGCTCCAGCGATCAGGTGTCCGGCAAGCTGCAGCTGCGCGTCGAGCAGCTGAAGCAGGACGCGCTGAACATCAGCCTGCTGACGCTCAACGCCGACGGCAATGAAAAAGCGCATCAGCTGAAGCTGAACCTGCAGGGCGATCCGGTTTCCGGTCAGCTGGCGCTCAACGGCAGCTTCGATCGCCAGCAGCAGCGCTGGCAGGGCACGCTCAACAATACGCGCTTCGATACGCCGGTGGGTGAATGGCGGCTGACGCGCGCGATGGCGATCGACTACCTCAACGCGAAGCAGACCGCCACCATTGGCGCACACTGCTGGCAGAACCCCAACGCCCGGCTCTGCGTGCCTGAGCCGATTGAGGCTGGCCCGAGCGGCCACGCCCATGTGCAGCTTAACCGTTTCGATCTGGCGATGATCAAGCCGTTCCTGCCGGATGAAACCCAGCTGGCGGGCGTCTTTAGCGGCGACGCGCGCGTCAACTGGACGGCGGACGGCGCGCTGCCGACCGGCACGCTCTCCCTGAAGGGCAACGGCGTCAAGGTCCGGCAGGATGTGCAGGGCAATACGCTGCCTGTCGACTTCAGCGCGCTTAACCTCAACGCGGCGCTGCGTAACGGCCGCGCCGATCTCGACTGGCTGATCCGCATCGCCAACAATGGCCAGCTCGACGGCAACGTGCAGATCGGCGACCCGCAGAACCGCCGCACGCTGGGCGGCAACGTCAATATCCGCAATATCTCGCTGGCGATTCTCAATCCGGCGCTGATGCAGGGCGAGAAGATCAAGGGCAACCTTAACAGCGCGCTGCGCCTCGGCGGCAGCGTGAAGCAGCCGCAGATCTTCGGCCAGCTTGGTTTGCAGGGCGTCGACGTCGACGGCAACTTTATGCCGGTCGACCTTACCGCGGCGAACCTGAACATGGTGTTCAACGGCATGAGCTCGACGCTCAACGGCCTGGTACAGACCGCGCAAGGCAATATCAACCTCAACGGCAACGCAGACTGGAGCCAGCTCGACAACTGGCGCGCCCGCATTGCCGCGCAGGGCAGCCGCGTGCGCGTTACCGTGCCGCCGATGGTGCGCATGGACATCTCGCCCGATTTAGTGTTCGAGGCGACGCCAGCGGCCTTCAACCTGGATGGCAGCGTGGATATTCCCTGGGCGCGCATCACCGTGCAGGAGGTGCCGGAGAGCGCTACCGGCGTCTCCTCGGACGAGGTGCTGCTGGATAAAAACCTGCAGCCGATTCAGCCGAAAACCGCCGCTATCCCGATTAACAGCAATCTGGTGATCCACGTCGGCAACGATGTGCGCCTCTCGGCCTTTGGTCTCAAGGCGAAGCTGAACGGCGATCTGAAAGTGGTGCAGGACAAAACGGGGCTGGGCCTTAACGGCCAGATCAATATCCCCTCCGGCCGCTTCCACGCTTACGGTCAGGATCTGATCGTGCGCAAGGGCGAATTGCAGTTCGCCGGCCCGCCGGACCAGCCCTATATTAACCTGGAGGCGATTCGTAACCCCGAAGCGACAGAAGATGACGTGACGGCTGGCCTGCGCGTTACCGGACTGGCGGATGAGCCGAAGGTTGAGGTCTTCTCCGATCCGGCGATGTCGCAGCAGGAAGCGCTCTCCTATCTGCTGCGCGGTCAGGGACTAAACTCGGACGGCGACGGCAACGCATTAACTTCAGCCTTAATTGGTCTGGGGGTTGCACAAAGTGGGCAGGTTGTGGGTAAAATCGGCGAGACGTTCGGCGTCAGCAATCTTGCCCTTGACACCACCGGCGTTGGCGACAGCCAGCAGGTGCAGGTCAGCGGCTATGTGCTGCCGGGTCTACAAGTAAAATATGGCGTTGGCATTTTTGATTCACTGGCGACCTTAACCTTGCGTTATCGCCTGATGCCCAAACTCTATTTGGAAGCCGTATCCGGTGTGGATCAGGCTCTTGATTTGCTCTATCAGTTTGAGTTTTAGCAATGCGAATAATTGTCTACGGCAGTTTACGGCGCAAACAGGGAAACAGTCACTGGATGACGAATGCGCAATGGCTGGGGGATATGCAGATTGAGGGCTACGAGCTCTACAGTCTCGGCCATTATCCGGGCGTGATCCCGGGCGAAGGAACCGTCTATTGTGAAGTTTACCGCATCGATGCCACGACGCTGGGCGAGCTGGATGCATTGCGCACAAAGGCTGGCGAATACAAACGCCAGCTGATGCAAACGCCTTACGGCAGCGCATGGCTTTACGTCTATCAGCGCCCGGTTAAGGGACGTGAGCGCATCGCCAGCGGCGACTGGCTACGGCGCGACGACCCTCCGTCAGACGCATAAATGAAAACACCGTCCAGTGGACGGTGTTTTTTTGCCTGTCTCGCCCGACGCACCACCCGGCGCATAAACAAAAACACCGTCCAGAGGACGGTGTTTTTTATCGGGCGGCGTCAGATTATTTCTTCTGGGCGCGCTCGAAAGAGGAGATGATTTCAGCTTTCGCCGCTTCAGCGTTGTCCCAGCCTTCTACCTTCACCCATTTGCCTTTTTCCAGCGCTTTGTACTGCTCGAAGAAGTGGGTGATCTGCGCGCGCAGCAGTTCCGGCAGGTCGTTCACATCTTTGATGTGATCGTACTCTTTGGTCAGCTTGGTGTGCGGCACGGCAACCAGTTTGGCATCTTCGCCAGACTCGTCGGTCATTTTCAGCACGCCAACCGGGCGGCAGCGGATCACGGAGCCCGGCTGCAGCGGATACGGGGTCGGAACCAGCACGTCAACCGGATCGCCGTCCAGTGACAGGGTGTGGTTGATATAACCATAGTTGCACGGATAGAACATCGCCGTAGACATGAAGCGGTCTACGAACAGGGTGCCGGACTCTTTGTCGACTTCATATTTGATCGGATCGGCGTTGGCCGGGATCTCAATGACAACGTAGATATCTTCTGGCAGTTCTTTACCGGCAGGCACCTGGTTCAAACTCATCGGGCATTCCTTCAATAGTCACATGTTGAGTGTCGGCTATTATAGCCAACTGCCTGGGAAAGTATGCCCCCAATTTTGACCTTTCGGAATGCTCCTCGTCCTATTTCGCGGAGACAAACAGCGAGACGATCCCCGCAGCAATCAATGGTCCGACCGGCACGCCGCGAAAGAAGGCGACGCCCAGCACCGTGCCGATAAGTAAGCCGCCAATCACCGACGGCTGCGCGCTCATAAAGTTAACGCCGCGACCGCCCAGCCAGGCGACGAAAACGCCCACCAGAATCGCCACGATTGACTGCCAGTTAGCGAAAGATTTCAGCAGCGCCGAGGCGGGAAGCGAACCGCTGGCGAGCGGCGCCATCACCGCCACCGTCAGGATAATAATGCCGAGCTGGATGCCCTGCTTCTCTACGTAGGGAAAGAACTGCGCCAGCGGGGTGAGCTTGATCGCCAGCAGAATCAGAATCGAAATGGTCACCGCGCTGTTGTGAACAAAATAGCTGAGGACCGCGAGGCCGATAAGAATAAGGGTAGAGGCGTACGCAGCCATGGGTCCTCCCTGAAAAAAAGTGAAAACGCTGGAGAGCGCCAGCGCGGAAGCCCCTATTTATCAACATTCCGTATCGCTGGCGCAACTGCCTTTATTTAACGACTGCAACATTCGCGCCTGATTACGCACCAGATCGACGCCCTGCGCGGCAATTGAGATCTGTGCCAGGGTTCCCTGCGTGCGGCTGAAAAAAGCCACGCTCGCTGCCTGCCAGCTGTCGCGATAGGCCAGCCACTGACGCTGCGCGCTGCGCACCTTATTTTTAGGCTCGCCGCTAAGGGTCGTCATTAACTGGCCATATTGCCTGTTCATCTCACTATCCCAGGCCTGGCTGGCGCGACCGTAGCACGACACCATCGCGACGGTGGTGGAGGCGCCGTCGAGACACTGTGCCAGCGCATGATCGATCGGGTTCTGCTGCGCCAGCGCGGAGGTGCTGAACAGCAGACCGGCGGCGACAATACCTTTTTTCATCCTGTAAATCCTGATTAAGAAAGATTAAGCGTGGGTGATCATCAGGGAAATGACCATCAACGTCGGTAAAGTTCCCCTGCGCAACTGCCGATAACTTGTACGTTTTAGGGCTGCCGGATTTTCTGCCTTTCTTTAAGCAAATGGAAAACAACATCATGAATAAGCTTTCTCTACGCACGGGATTATTAGCTTTACTCGCCTTTATGACGCTGCTGCTGCTGACGGTCAGCGTGATGGGCATCATTGCCATTAATAAAGGTAATCGCTCGCTGGATGTTATCAACCGCATTCAGGGCATTGAACTTAATGCCCTTTATCAAAGCAATGGCGACCTGATGCGCGCACGCGCAACGGCGGCGCTGGCGGTACGCAAAATAGAGATTGGTCTGCTGGAAGAGGGGGCAGCGGCAGCCAAACAGGCGCAAGCGGACGTACAGGATTCGCAGCGCAATATGAAGGCGTTTATTGCTGCGGGCACCGTTACGGCGCACGGCAAAAAGCTGGCTGATGACATTGTGACGACCTGGAACGCCTATCTGGCGCAGGGGATCAAGCCCATGATGGATGCGCTGGAAAAACAGTACACCGATGAGTATTACGGCGTGCTGGAGGGCAATCTGGCAACCCTGGCCCTTAACTACAGCAATGCGGTGACGGCATTCAGCAGCTTCGCCGGTGAGGTTACCGAGCGGCAGCTGGCCGAGGCGGCCTGGAACGAAACGCTGATGAAGGCGCTGATTGGCGCGGCGGTGATGTTAACGCTGCTGCTGTTTGTGCTGGCCTGGGTGCTGATGCGTCGTCTGCTGCTGCTGCCGCTTAACCGCGCCATTACGCACCTGGAGCAGGTGGCATCGGGCGATCTGTCGCAGCATCTGCCGCCTGCGGGCAACAACGAGCTGGGTCGTCTGAACCGCGCGCTCGGGGAGATGCAGCAGGCGCTGCGCGCTCAGGTGAGTCAGGTGCTCGACGCCAGCCAGCAGATCGACGTCGGCAGCCGCGAGCTGGCGGCGGGCAATGTGCATCTTTCCCAGCGCACCGAAGAGTCGGCGGCGTCGCTGGAGCAGACCGCTGCCAGCATGGAGCAGCTGACCGCCACGGTGCGCCTCAACGCCGCCAACGCGCAGCAGGTGAATAAGCTGGCGAGCAGCGTCTCCGACACCGCCGATCGTGGCGCAGAGGTGGTCAGCTACGTGATGGAGAAAATGCAGGAGATTACCGCCAGCGCCAACCGCATCGGCGATATTCTCGGCGTGATCGACAGCATCGCGTTCCAGACCAATATTCTTGCGCTCAACGCCTCGGTAGAGGCGGCGCGTGCGGGCGAGCAGGGACGCGGCTTTGCCGTGGTGGCGAACGAGGTGCGCACGCTGGCGCAGCGCAGCGCCAACGCGGCGAAAGAGATCCGCGGGCTGATCTCGGAGTCGCAGACGCGCGTGAAAGAGGGCAGCGATATGGCGACGCGGGCGGGCGAGACCATGGATGAGATCTCCAGCGAGGTGATGCGCGTCACGACGCTGATGAAGGAGATTTCAATGGCCTCTGACGAGCAGAGCCGCGGCATTGAGCAGGTGAATCAGGCGGTCACGCAGATGGACGAGGCGGCGCAGCAGAACGCGGCGCTGGTCGAGCAGGCCATGGCGGCGACGCAGTCGCTGGAGGCGCAGTCGCAGCATCTGCAATCCACGGTGTCGCTGTTCCGGCTGGAAACGGCGTAAAAGACAAGGGCGCGATAGTCGCGCCCTTGTCTACGTCACTCAGCGGCGTTCGCGTTTACTGCGCCGCGTCCGGGTATTCGCGCAGGAAGCGCTCGACGTCGTCGACCATTGCGTTATTGCCGCAGAAGAACGGGCAGCGCTGATGCAGGGTTTCCGGCTGGATATCGAGAATACGCTTCGCGCCGTCGCTCGCCTTGCCGCCCGCCTGTTCAGCGAGGAACGCCATCGGGTTGCACTCATAGAGCAGGCGCAGCTTGCCGTTGGGGTGGCTGGCGGTACTCGGATAGAGGTAGATGCCGCCCTTCAGCAGATTGCGGTGGAAGTCCGCCACCAGCGAGCCGATATAGCGCGAGGTGTAAGGACGATGCGTGGCCTGATCCTCTTCCTGACAGAACTTCAGGTATTTCTTCACGCCCTGCGGGAAACGAATATAGTTGCCTTCGTTGATCGAGTAGGTGTAGCCCGTCGGCGGATAGGTCATACGCTCGTGGCTCAGGCAGAAGACGCCGAGCGACGGATCGTAGGTAAAGGCGTGGACGCCGCAGCCGGTGGTGTAGACCATCATGGTTGAGGAGCCATACACCACGTAGCCCGCCGCGACCTGCTTGTGGCCCGGCTGCATAAAGTCAGCTTCGGTGACCGGCGTGCCAGGGGCGCTAACGCGATGGTAGATAGAGAAGATGGTGCCGACAGAGACGTTAACGTCGATATTGGAAGAGCCGTCGAGCGGATCCATCAACACCACGTATTTGCCGTGCTCTACTCCTTCGAAGATTACAAACTCATCCTCTTCTTCCGAGGCGATCCCCGCCACGATGCCGCGCGCTTTCAGCGCTGCTTTCAGCTTCTCATTGGCGAAGAGATCGAGCTTCATCTGCTGTTCGCCCTGAACGTTTTCAACGCCGCTTGCGCCGAGAATATCTACCAGGCCGGCTTTGTTGATGTCGCGATGAATGATTTTCGCGCCCAGCTTAATAGCGGAAATTAGCGCCGTCAGTTCACCTGTTGCGTGAGGAAAGTCGTGCTGTTTCTCGACGATAAATTCGCCTAACGTTTTCATAACACATTCCCTGAATCTTCGATGGAGTGGCAGCCTGCCTGGCAAACCGCCAACGTTTGCGTACGCAGTTTAGCCGAATGAACTTCAAAAACCATAGTCCTAATCCGTTTCTTAAGTCTGCTGGCGGGGTTACACTGTGCGCCGAACTTTTGAGTAATGGATCTCGTTATGCGTATTCATATCCTTGGGATTTGCGGCACGTTTATGGGCGGTCTGGCGATGCTGGCACGTTCCCTTGGCCATCAGGTGACCGGTTCGGACGCCAACGTTTACCCGCCGATGAGCACGCTGCTTGAGCAGCAAGGCATTGAATTAACAGAGGGTTACGACGCCTCGCAGCTCGATCCCGCGCCGGATCTCGTTATCATCGGCAACGCCATGACGCGCGGCAATCCCTGCGTGGAAGCGGTGCTGGAGCGCAATATTCCCTACCTTTCCGGGCCGCAGTGGCTGCATGACTTTGTGCTGCGCGACCGCTGGGTCGTGGCGGTTGCAGGAACCCACGGTAAAACAACCACTTCTGGTATGGTAGCCTGGATACTGGAGTCGTGCGGACTGGAGCCGGGCTTTATCATTGGCGGGGTGCCCGGCAACTTCGACGTCTCGGCAAAATTAGGAAAAAGCCCATTCTTCGTTATCGAGGCGGATGAGTACGACTGCGCCTTCTTCGACAAGCGTTCTAAATTCGTTCACTACTGCCCGCGCACGCTGATCCTCAATAACCTTGAGTTCGATCATGCGGACATCTTCGATGATTTGCGCGCCATCCAGAAGCAGTTCCACCATCTGGTACGCATCGTGCCGGGCCAGGGCAAAATCCTGCTGCCGGAGCACGATCACAACATCCGCCAGGTGATGACGATGGGCTGCTGGAGCGAGCAGGAGAGCGTCGGCGAAAACGGCCGCTGGCAGGCGAAGAAGCTGGTGCCGGACGCCTCGCGCTGGGAAGTGCTGCTCGACGGCGAAAGAGTAGGGGAAGTGAACTGGTCGCTGGTGGGCGAGCACAACATGCATAATGGCCTGATGGCGATCGCCGCCGCGCGGCACGTTGGCGTCAAACCCGAAGACGCAGCGCAGGCGCTGGACAGCTTTATCAACGCGCGCCGCCGTCTGGAACTGCGCGGCGACGTAAACGGCATCAAGGTCTATGACGATTTCGCCCATCACCCCACGGCGATTCTGGCAACCCTGTCCGCGCTGCGCAGCAAGGTCGGCGGTCGGGCGCGTATTCTGGCGGTGCTGGAGCCGCGCTCCAATACCATGAAGATGGGCGTAAGCAAAAACGACCTGGCGCCGTCGCTGGCGCGCGCGGACGAGGTGTTCCTGTTCCAGCCGCACCATATTCCCTGGCAGGTCTCTGACGTGGCCGAAGCCTGCATGCCGCCGGCACACTGGAGCGCTGATATCGATACGCTGGTAGAGATGGTGGCAAAAGCTGCGCAGCCGGGCGACTCGATTCTCGTTATGAGCAACGGCGGATTTGGCGGCATTCATCAGAAGCTGCTGGATCGACTGGCGTAATCTGCTGAGCGCCCTTTGCGGGGCGCTGGCACTGCGGGCGGGCAGGGATGCCCGCCCCGGCGTGGCTTAGCTCTCCGCCAGCTCGCGCAGGTACTGGAAAATCTGACGTGAGGATTTAGGCGGCTTGTTGCCCGCTTTCTCTTTCTGCGCGTTGCGGATCATGCTGCGCAGCTGCTGGCGATCGGCGTGCGGATAGAGCGCGATAACGTCGTTCATCGCGTCGTCACCCTGCTCGACCAGGCGATCGCGCAGCGCTTCCAGCTTGTGGAACAGCGCAACCTGCTGGTTGTGGCGGTTTTTCAGCTTGTCCAGCGCCTGACGGATCGGATCGACATCGCGCGAGCGCAGCATTTTACCGATCAGCTGCAGCTGGCGGCGGCGGCCCTCTTTCTTGATGCGCTGCGCCAGCTCGATAGCGGCCAGCAGCTCCTCATCCAGCGGGATCTTCTCCAGGGCGTTCTTGCCCAGATCGACCAGTTCGGCACCCAGGCGTTTCAGCTCTTCAGCGTCGCGTTTAATTTCGCTTTTACTGACCCAGATAATCTCTTCGTCTTCTTCTTCCTGATTATCCGGCACATCGTCGAGCCACTCATCGGGCTGTTTGGTCATTTTCTGGGCTCCCCTAAAAAAAGAGGCTAATCCTATCAGTTTATCGGGTGACTGCGAAATTGTTCTCTGACTCTGATAGACTCAAAACTTTCATACATAAGATTAGACGGCAGGCCGATGAACGTATCTACTCAGGTTGCAGAACAGCGAAAAGTGTTGGAACAGGCAGTGGCGCAGGCGCTCGATCTGGCGAAGGCCAGCACCGACGGCGCGGAAGTGGCAGTGACCAAAACCACCGGAATCGGCGTCAGCACCCGTTACGGCGAAGTGGAGAACGTCGAGTTCAACAGCGACGGCGCGCTCGGCATCACCGTTTATCATCAGAAACGCAAGGGCAGCGCCTCCTCTACCGACCTCAGCCCGGAAGCGATCGGGCGCACCGTGCAGGCGGCGATCGATATCGCGCGCTACACCTCGACGGATCCTTATGCTGGCCCGGCGGATGCCGATCTGCTGGCGTTCGACGCCCCGGATCTCGATCTCTACCATCCGTGGGAGATCGACGCCGATCGCGCCATTGAACTCGCTGCGCAGGCGGAGCAGGCGGCGCTAAAAGCGGATCCGCGCATTACCAATACCGAAGGCGGCAGCTTCAACAGCCACGTCGGCATTAAAGTTTTCGGCAACAGCCACGGCATGCTGCAGAGCTACTGCTCCAGCCGTCATTCCCTCTCCAGCTCCGTTATCGCCGAGCAGGACGGCAATATGGAGCGCGACTACGCCTATACCATCGGCCGCGCCTTTGAGGATCTGCAAAGCCCCGACTGGGTTGGCGGCGAGTGCGCCCGTCGCGTGCTGTCGCGTCTGGCACCGCGCAAGCTCTCTACGATGAAAGCGCCGGTGATTTTCGCGCCGGAAGTTGCCACCGGCCTGTTTGGCCATCTGGTCGGCGCCATCAGCGGCGGCAGCGTCTACCGTAAATCGACCTTCCTGCTTGACGCGCTCGGCCAGCCGATCCTGCCGGAATGGCTCACCATTCAGGAGCAGCCGCATCTGCTGAAGGGCCTGGCGTCAACGCCGTTCGACAGCGAAGGCGTCCGTACCCAGGCGCGCGATATCGTGAAGGATGGTGCGCTGCAAACCTGGCTGATGACCAGCTACTCGGCGCGCAAGCTGGGCCTGAAAAGCACCGGCCACGCCGGCGGCATCCATAACTGGCGCATCGCCGGACAGGGCAGCAGCTTTGAGGATCTGCTGAAGCAGATGGGACGCGGCCTGGTGGTTACCGAACTGATGGGACAAGGCGTCAGCGCCATTACCGGCGACTACTCGCGCGGTGCGGCCGGCTACTGGGTGGAGAACGGCGAAATTCAGTATCCTGTGAGCGAGATCACTATTGCAGGAAATCTCAAGGATATGTGGCGCAATATCGTCACGGTCGGTAACGACATTGAAACCCGCAGCAACATACAATGTGGTTCGGTGCTGCTGCCGGAGATGAAAATCGCCGGCCAATAATAAAACCCGCTTCCTGAAAGCAGCCGCTCTGGCTGCTTTTTTTTTACCCACAATAAAAAGGATATACCGATGCGTAAGCGTGTGATTGCAATGTTATCTCTCTCCTTGTTGTCTGGAAGCGCCAGCCTGTACGCGGCGGATTTAGAAAATGATATGGATACGCTAAAAGACGGGCTAAATACCGTGATGAAAACCGATGACGCGCAGGAGATGCATAAAGCGCTGGGCGACATGCGTCAGGCGGCGCAGGACGCGAAAAAATCGACGCCGGAGAAGCTTGAAGGTCAGCCGGCCGACAGCGCGCCGATCAAGGATTACCACGCCGGGCTGAACTCGCTGATTGCGCAGATCGACGTGGTCGACAAGCTGGCGCAGGCCAACAATCTGGACGGCGCCAGAGCCGAAGCGAAAAAGCTGGCGGATATCCGCAACGCCAATCATAAAAAATTCCGCTGATTCTCAAGCCGGTCCGCGCGACCGGCTCAGCCGCGTCATCAGCTTTTCTTATCTCCAGCCGCTTTCCCGCCGCGCCGCGCGCCTCGGTACGCACATTTCTCTTTTGCTACCGGCAATTTGCTTTTAAGTCCGTGCATAAAGCGGTCGCTGTCACACAATCTGTGCATCCTGCGATCTGGCGCACAGCCTGCCCTGCGATTTCCACTTCCATGCGGAAAAAGTGCGTCTGCACTTCCGGCGCGCGACGCCGTAATTTATTCGTAACGCGAATTTTCGTGAACAGGAGTAGCAAGGTGAGCAGTAACGGAGCTTCGGTTCGGCAGGCAACGCCGGAAGAGATTCAGGCCCTGACCGACAAGGTGATGGCGCAAATCGCGGCGATCTACGCCCAACACGATATCGCACCCAACGCGGTGCAGCAGCAGATGCTGGCGTCGCACGTACGCGCCATGGCGCTGCGCTCGTTAACCGGCGAACCCCTTCCCGAGGTGGAAGCGGAGCTGTTTGAAGATATTTCGCCGGAGACCATGCAGCTGGCGCAGCAGGTGGTCGATCTGTTCGGCAACCTGCCGCGCGAAGAGGCCTGGCTTCTCTCCGTCCATATCGAAGTGGCTCGATCTAACTGACTGTATAAAGAGGAAATCATCATGGTAACCGTAGTGATTGGCGATCGTTTAGGTAAGGGACAGAAAGTGGCGGCGGGCGTGGAAAAGGCGGGCGGTCGCGCCGTGGTGGTGCCGGGCGTCGCGGCGGATATGAAGCTGGGTGACGTCATGAAGGCGGAGAACGCCGACTTTGGCATCTCCTTTTGCGGCAGCGGCGGCGCTGGTGCCATCACCGCGCAGAACAAATATGGCTACAAGGCGCGCCACGGCATGCGCTCCGTTGACGAAGGCGTCACCGCCATTAACGAAGGCGCCAGCGTGCTCGGCTTCGGCTTTATGGACAAAGAGGAGCTGGGCGAGCGGCTGGTGCAGGCCTGGAACAAGAAGCACGGCAGCGAATGATGAAAGAACAATACGTTACTCAGGTGACGGTGCAGGGCAAAGGCGACAGTAAAGAGAAAGCGTTTGCCGATGCCCTGAGTCGCGTGCAGAGCCAGGTTCTGCGCGCGACGCAAAAGATTCTGCTGCGCATCGAACCCCTGGATGTTCGGGTGCTGCGCGCGCAGGAGAGCGTCAAAACGGAGAAGTTCCTGTTCTTCTTTCTGGCGCGCCAGCGGCGGAACTACAGCGTCGAGCTGGAGATATCCGTCAGCGTCACCGTGATTGATACCGGGAAGGTGACCTTCACGGCGGCACCGTAAAAACAGACGACAACAAAGGTAAAAAAACATGTTTTTAATCATTTTGTTTAAGTCGTTGATCATTGGGGGGCTGGTAGGTGTGGGCGTTGGCGCCGGTGCGGCGCGCATGTTCCACGCGCCGACGTCGCAGGGGATGGGCGCGTTCCGTACGCTGGGCGAGCTTAACTCCTGCGAGGGCGATCCCGCCTCGCACTTCTCCTTTGGTCTCGGCTTTTTCTTCAATGCCTGGGCATCATCCGTCGCGGCAGGCTCCTTCACTCAGGATGTCGACCACCGCATCATTCCTAACTGGGGCGCGGCCGCGCTAATGGTGAAAAACCGTAATCTGGCCGAAACCCTGCACGACCCGAAAAAGATGGCCATCGCCTGCGGCATTATCGGCATGATCGTCGTCGCCTTTCTCAACTCCACCGCCTCGGCGGTACCGGCCGCGCTGCAGGTGACGGCGGTAAAAGTGCTGGTGCCGGCGGCCAACCTGCTGGTTAACACCGTGATGCCGGTGATTTTCTGGCTGGCGGCCATCGACGCCGGGAAAAAATCGGGCTTCTGGGCAACGATTTTCGGCGGTCTGGCGCAGCTGATTATGGGCAACGCCGTGCCAGGCCTGGTGCTCGGCATCCTGATCGGCAAAGGCGTCGAGGAGAGCGGCTGGAACAAGGTGACCAAAGTGATGATGGTGGCGATCGTGCTGCTGTTCGTGCTGAGCGGCTTCTTCCGCGGCTTCGATATGAAACTGCTGCAGTCCTTCCAGTTAGGCATTCCCGGCTGGCTCGACGCGATCCACAACTCTCTGAGCGGCAAGTAAGGGTAACGATATGACTGAAAATAAAGGCTTCTGGTACGCCGACTGGTCTTTCCCGATCTTTGTTGGCCTGCTCTCGTCGGGCGTATTCGCCGGTACGCATATGTATTACCTCTACGGCATCGGGGCGTTTAACGAAGTGGCGTTTGTATCGATGCTGCGCGCCGGCATGGAAACCGGCGTCTATGGCGCCGTGGCGGCCTTCGGCGCGAGCTTTCTTTTTGCGCGCATTATCGAAGGCTCGCTGGTGGGCATCCTCGACATCGGCGGCGCCATCCAGACCGGCGTCGGCCTCGGCGTGCCGGCGCTGCTGCTGGGCGCGGGCATCGTCTTTCCGGTGGCTAACTTCGCCGCCTCGCTAGTGACCGGTCTGGTGATTGGCCTGGCGATTGGCTACGTCATCATCCTGGCGCGTAAGTTCACCATTAACCAGAGCGACTCGACCTACGGTGCGGACGTAATGATGGGCGCGGGCAACGCCTCCGGCCGCTTTTTAGGGCCGCTGATCATTCTTTCCGCTATGGCGGCCTCGATCCCGATCGGCCTGGGATCGCTGCTCGGCGCGCTGCTGTTCTATCTCTGGAACAAGCCGATCACCGGCGGCGCTATCCTCGGCGCCATGATCCTCGGCGCGATTTTTCCGGTCGCTATCTGAAGCTGGCGGCGGCTCGCCAGCGGGCCGCCGCGTTAAGGAGTTGCTATGTTCGATCTGATTCTTCGCCGCGCGCGGCTGACGGATGAGCGGCAGGTGGATATTGCGCTGCAGAAGGGCAAAATCGCCGCCATCGGCGACAGCCTGCAGGGCGAAGCGAAAAGCGAACGCGATCTGGCCGGACGCTGCTACGTCAGCGCGGGCTGGATCGATTCTCACGTCCACTGCTACCCCAAATCGCCCATCTACCACGATGAGCCGGACGCGATCGGCGTCGCCTCCGGCGTGACTACGGTGATCGACGCGGGCAGCACCGGCGCTGACCATATCGATGATTTTTATGCCATTACCCGCGCTGCCAGCACCCAGGTTTACGCGCTGATTAACATCGCACGCACCGGCATTGTGACGCAGAACGAGCTGGCGGATATGCAGCAGATCGACGGCGACGCGGTGCAGCAGGCCGTTGAGCGGCTGCCCGACTTTATCGTCGGCCTGAAGGCGCGTATGAGCAGCAGCGTGGTCGGTGAAAACGGCATTCAGCCGCTGATCAAAGCCAAAGCGATCCAGAAACAGGCGGGGGATCTGCCGCTGATGGTGCATATCGGCAATAACCCGCCGGATCTGGCGGAGATCGCCGATCGCCTCAGCGCGGGCGATATCATCACCCACTGTTTTAACGGCAAGCCCAACCGCGTGCTGACGCCGCAGGGCCAACTCAAAGCCTCGGTACAGAACGCCATCGCGCGCGGCGTAAAGATGGATGTCGGCCACGGCAGCGCCAGCTTCAGCTTCGAGGTGGCGCGCGTCGCCATCGCGCAGGGCATTCTGCCCGACACCATCAGCTCGGATATCTACTGCCGCAACCGTCTCAATGGCCCGGTGCATAGCCTGGCGCACGTCATGTCGAAATTTTTCAGCGTCGGCATGACGCTGCAGCAGGTGATCGACTGCGTCACCTGGAAAGCGGCGGACGGGCTGCGCCTGGCGGGCAAGGGGCGTCTGGCGGTCGGTTTCGACGCCGATCTCACCCTTTTCAGCGTAACCGACGCGCCGCGCCTGTTCGTTGATTCGGAAGGCGAGCAGGTTGTCGGAGAGAAACATCTTACGCCGCTGGCCGCCGTGGTGGCGGGCGAGTGGTTCCTGACAGAAGAAGGGAAAGCCAATGTCTTCGATCTATGAAAAATATGGCCTGAAGCCGGTTATTAATGCCTCTGGCCGCATGACGATCCTCGGCGTCTCTACGCCATCGGCAGAGGTGGTCGACGCCGTGCAGAGCGGCCTCAGCCACTATTTTGAAATGAAAGATCTGGTCAACAAGACCGGCGCGTATATCGCGCAGCTGCTGAATGTGGAAAACGCGGTGGTGGTCTCCTGCGCCTCGGCGGGCATCGCCCAGTGCGTGGCGGCGGTGATCGTTAAAGAGAATGACTGGCTGCTGGATAATCTGCACGCCGCGCCGCTTGAGGTGCCGCACCACATCGTGGTGCCGAAAGGCCACAACGTTAACTACGGCGCGCCGGTGGGCAGCATGGTGGCGCTGGGGGGCGGGCGTCTGGTGGAGGCGGGCTACAGCAACGAGTGTTCGCCCGAGCAGCTGGCGGCGGCGATTACGCCGCAGACCGCCGCTATCCTCTACGTGAAATCCCATCACTGCGTGCAGAAAAGCCACCTCAGCGTCGAGCAGGCGGCGGTTGTGGCGCGCAAACACGGCGTGCCGCTGATCGTCGACGCGGCCGCCGAAGAGGATTTGCAGTGCTACTACCAGTACGGCGCCGATCTGGTGATCTACAGCGGCGCGAAGGCGATTGAGGGGCCGACCAGCGGGCTGGTGATCGGCAGAGCGCAGCCCGTGGAGTGGGTGAAGCGACAGAGCAACGGCATCGGCCGGGCGATGAAGGTAGGCAAAGAGGGCATTCTCGGCCTGACTCAGGCGATTGAAAACTATCTGCACCAGGAAAAAACCAGCGGCGCACAGATGGTGGAGAAGATGACCCCCTTTATCAACAACCTTAACCAGCTGCAGGGGGTAAGCGCCCGCGTGGTATGGGATGCGGCGGGGCGCGATATCGCCCGTGCTGAAATCAAGTTTGATGAGGCGGCCATCGGCCAGCGTACCGGCGATATCGTGCAGGCGCTGAAGAACGGCGAGACCGCTATCTATTTTCGCGGCTACAAAGCCAATGAAGGCATTATCGAGGCGGATGTGCGCAGCGTCAGCGCGGCGCAGCTGCACACTATCTTCACCTCGATTCAGACGCTGTTGAACAGAGGAACAACCGCATGAAGCTGACCCCCAATTTCTATCAGGATCGTCTGTGCCTTAACGTGCTGGCCGGATCGAAAGCCAACGCGCGCGCCATCTGGGAAGCGGCGGAAGGGCACGTGCTGGTGGGCGTGCTGTCAAAGAACTACAGCAGCAACGAAGCGGCTATCGCCGATATGCGCGACTATGCCGCGCTGATCGACAATGCGCTCTCGGTGGGACTCGGCGCGGGCGACCCGAATCAGTCAAAAATGGTGAGCGAGATTTCCGCCGTGCTGCAGCCGCAGCATGTAAACCAGGTCTTTACCGGCGTCGCCACCAGCCGCGCGCTGCTGGGCCAGTCGCAAACCGTGGTCAACGGTTTGATTTCGCCGTCCGGCATACCGGGCGTGGTAAAAATTTCCACCGGCCCGCTCAGCTCGCAGGGCAGAGACGCGCTGGTGCCGATTGAGTGCGCCATCGCGCTGCTCAAGGACATGGGCGGCAGCTCGGTGAAATATTTCCCGATGGGCGGGCTAAAGGCGGTGGACGAGTACCGCGCCGTCGCTCAGGCGTGCGCGGCGCATGACTTCTGGCTGGAGCCGACCGGCGGCATCGATCTCGATAACGTTGAAGCGATCCTGCGCATCGCGCTGGAGGCGGGCGTCAGTAAAATCATCCCGCACGTCTACAGCTCTATTATCGATCCCGCCAGCGGCGACACGCGCGTCGAAGATGTGCGCCAGCTGCTGGCCATTTGCAAAAAACTGCTGCCGTAACGGCAGGCAAGCCGGCGCGCTTCACCGGGCGTCGGCGCTTGCCTGGACGTCACGGGCCGTTCGCTTTAGGCTGCTATTTTTCGACATGATGCCGCTGAATGCATGCCAGCGCCGTAACAGGTAGACCGCCGTGAGATTTCCAAATCAACGCCTTGCGCAACTGTTTGACGCCCTGCAAAACGAAACGCTGCCTCAGGATGAGCTGGCGCGGCGCTTCGCCGTTTCAACGCGCACCGTGCGCGCCGATATCAGCGCGTTGAACGCGCTGCTGGCAGAGCACGGCGCGCAGTTCGTGCTCAACCGCGGCGCAGGCTATCAGCTAAAAATCGACGACGCGCAGCGCTTCCAGCGTCTGGAGCGGCAAAGCCGTTCGCCGCTGCGCGTGCCGCGCACCTCTGCCGAACGGGTGCGCTATATGCTGACGCGCTTTCTGACCGCCGCCTGGTCGCTCAAGCTGGAGGATCTGGCCGATGAGTGGTTCGTCAGCCGCGCCACGCTGCAAAACGATATGACCGAGGTGCGCGAGTGGCTGGCGCGCTATCACCTGACTATCGAGAGCAAGCCCCACTACGGCATGAAGCTGTTCGGCAGCGAAGTGGCGATCCGCACCTGCCTGACCGATCTGCTGTGGCAGATCGATCAGGAGCAGGCCGACAGCCCGCTGATCACCATTGAAGCGCTGCACAGCAATATTCTGGAGACGCTGCGTCCGCTGCTGCAGCAGTGCCTGACGCGCCATAACGTTCGCCTCAGCGACGAGGGGGAGCGCTATCTGCGCCTCTACTGCGCCGTGGCGGTGCGGCGCATCAGCGAAGGCTATCCGCTGAGCGATCCCGGCGCGGAGGATGTCGGGCTGGACGTACGCGAGGCGGCGCACGAGCTGATTAATCTGCTGCGGCCGCTGGTGGGCAAGCCGGTGTCGCCGGCGGAAGAGGGCTGGCTACGCGTCAATATTGCGGCGCGCCAGATGCAGGAGGTGGCGCCGAGCACCATCAACGCCGATGACGCCGACGCGCTGGTGGACTATCTGCTGAGCTATATCAACACCCACTACAACTACAACCTGCAGGGCGACGAACAGCTGCGCGCCGATCTGCTGACGCACATTAAAACCATGATCACCCGCGTGCGCTATCAGATCCATATCCCTAATCCGCTGCTGAGCAATATCAAACAGCACTACCCGATGGCCTATGACGTGACGCTGGCGGCGGTCTCCAGCTGGGGCAAATACACGCCTTACGTTATCAGCGAGAATGAGATTGGCTTTCTGGTGCTGCATATCGGCGTCGGGCTGGAGCGCCACTACGACGTCGGCTACCAGCGCCGTCCGCAGGTGCTGCTGGTGTGCGACAGCGGCAACTCCACGCTGCGGATGATTGAGGCGATGCTGCTGCGCAAATATCCGCAGCTGCAGGTCACCGGTCGGCTGTCGCAGCGCGACTATGAGGCGCGCACGCGCATCGACGAAGATTTCGTTATCTCTACCACGCGGCTAAGCGAGAAGGATAAGCCGGTGGTGGTGATATCGCCGTTTCCCACCGGCTTCCAGCTGGAGCAGATCGGCAAGCTGGTGCTGGTGGATCGCACCCGCCCCTATATGCTGGAGAAGTTTTTCGACGCGCAGCACTTCCTGATCGTCGATAAGCCGATGACGCAGTCGCAGCTGTTTCGCCAGCTATGCGACCAGCTGGAGGCGGAGGGGTTTGTCGACGCGAGCTTTTATCCCTCGGTAGAGGAGCGCGAGGCGATCGTCAGCACCATGCTGGGCGAGGGCATCGCGCTGCCGCACTCGCTCGGCCTGCTGGCGAAAAAGACCGTGGTCTATACGGTGCTGGCGCCGCAGGGCATCGCGTGGGGCGACGATACCGCGTCGGTGATCTTCCTGCTGGCGATCAGTAAAAGCGAGTATGAAGAGGCGATGGCGATCTACGATCTCTTCGTGACCTTTATGCGCGAAAGGGCGATGACCCGGCTGCGTGACAGCCAGGATTTTGCCGCCTTCAAGGCGGTGGCGATTGAGTGTCTGGGGCGGCTGTAATAGCCGGCTCCCGTCTCTGAGGTAATCTGGTGCCGTTGGGCGACTAGCTTTTTTTCGCCAGCAGACGCGGGATCTCGCGCAGGCACCAGGCTTTGGCTTCGCCCATGCTGTCGCGGCGCCACGCCATAATAATATCGACTTCGCGGGTATATTCCGGGCTGACGACGCGCAGCCGACCTTCCGCAATATCCTTCTCCACCAGCGAATAGGGCATGGTAGCGACGCCCAGCCCCGCCAGCAGCGCGCGGCGCTTGTCATCCATGCTGCTGACCGTCAGACGCTGCTGTTTATCCAGCAGCTGCACCGTCAGCACCGGGCGCTCGCGCGCCGTATCGGCCACCGCAATGCCGCGATACTTCACGCGCGTCACCTCCGACTGGGGTTCCGGCTCGTTGTGAATAGGGTGGTCAGCGCTGGCGACATAGACGCTCATCATGGTGTAGAGCTTGCGGGTATTGATTTCGGTCGAGGCGCGGAAGTGCATATCCGGGGCGATGACGATATCGGCGCGGCCCTGCTCCAGCCGCTCCCACGCGCCCGCCAGCACCTCGGTGATCAATGAAATCTGGGTGTTGGCTTTTTCCGACAGCTTCTCTACCAGCGGGAAGAGGGCGTCGGTCGGCACCAGCGCTTCGGTGACGATAGTCAGGTGGGTTTCCCAGCCGCGCGCCAGCGCTTCGGCGTCGGTGGTGAGCTTGTCTGCCGCCTCCAGCAGCACGCGCCCGCGCTCCAGCAGCATACGCCCGACGTTGGTGAATTTCGTTCGGTGGCCAGAGCGGTCGAACAGCACCACATCCAGCTCCTCTTCCAGCTTTTGCATGGTGTAGCTGAGCGCCGACGGGACGCGCCCCAGCTCGTCCGCCGCCGCCGCAAAACTGCCGCGGCGATCGATTGCATCCATAACGCGCAGCGCTTCAAGGGTTAAGGCACGCTCTTTAGCCATCCGAACTCTCTTTCAGGAAATTTGAATATGCACGGCAGATTAACTGGCTAACAATACGGCGTCCAGCCTTTTACCATAATGGGTATCAAGTCTGCGGCCGCTCTCTGCCGCAGCGAGCTGGAGGTAAATTATGATAACGACGCGCAGTGCGTCCGCGTGCGGTCAGGCCGATTTTGGCTGGTTGCAGGCACGCTACAGTTTCTCTTTTGGTCACTATTTCGATCCCAAATTAATGGGCTACGCCTCGCTACGGGTGCTGAATCAGGAAGTGCTGGCGCCAGGGGCCGCCTTTCAGCCGCGCACCTATCCACAGGTCGACGTGCTGAATATCGTGCTGCAGGGCGAGGCGGAGTACCGCGACAGCGAAGGCAACCATATCGTCGCACGCGAGGGCGAAGCGCTGCTGCTTGCCACGCAGCAGGGCGTCAGCTACAGCGAAATCAACCTGCGTAAGGATCAGCCGCTGACGCGCATGCAGATCTGGCTGGCCGCCTGTCCCGAGCGGGAAAACCCGACGCTGCAAAAGATCGCGCTGTCGGAGCATGGCCATCTGCAGCTGATCGCCTCGCCGGACGGCGCGGGCAACAGCCTGCAGCTGCGTCAGCAGGTGTGGGTGCATCAGCTGCTGCTGGCGCCGGGCGAAGAGCAGTCGCTGACGCTGCGCGGGCCGCGCGCCTATCTGCAGTCGATTCACGGCTCGCTGGAGGCGGTGACGCACGAGGATCGTCATGAGAAGCTGGGCTGTGGCGACGGGGCGTTTTTGCAGGAGGAGCAGCAGATCCGGCTGCGGGCAAAAACCGCGACGCGGGCGCTGGTGATCGATATACCGGTGTAAAAAAGGGCGGCCAGAGCCGCCCTTTTGCATCTGTTGCCGCGGGTTTTATCCGTGGCTCTGCGTCTCCTCTTCTCCGCCTGTGAACAGATGAGCGGAGAAGAGGCTCACTTACTTCAGCATAGTGAACGCGGTGGTCACGTGCTTCACGCCGCTCACCCGGCTGGCGATATCCGCCGCCGCCTTCGCCTCCTCCTCGGTCACCAGACCTAACAGGAACACTTCGCCGTTCTCGGTGGTCACCTTCACGTTCGATGATTTCACCTGATCGCTGCCCAGCAGCTGCGAGCGAATTTTGGTGGTGATCCAGGTATCCGACGACGAGGTGCCAAGGCTGACCTTCTGACCAATGCGAATCTCGTTGTAGACCTCGGTTGCGCCATCAACGCCCATGGCGATCTGCTTCGCGCGGCTGGCGATATCCTGCGACGGCGCCTGGCCGGTCAGCAGCACTTTGCCCTGGTAGGCGGTGGCGATAACGCGCGCGTCGCTTTTAATCTGCTGATCTTTCGCCAGCGCGTTGCTGACGCGCAGCTCCAGCGTGCCGTCATCAACCTGGGTGCCGACGGTGCGCGGATCGGTGGCGGTTTTAGTGGCGACGGCCGCGCCGCCGGCGACCACGGCAACGCAGCCCTGCAACAGCATAGCGGTTAACAGGATAGCGACAGCGTTCAATGCTTTCATGTTTGCTCCTTCAGTCATTCCTGGTGGGGAAACAGGGTGTTATCAATCAGATCGCACAGACAGTTCAGCGTCAGCATATGCATCTCATGGATGCGGGCGCTGCGGTGCGACGGAATGCGAATTTCCACGTCGTGCGGGCCGAGCAGGCCCGCCAGCTCGCCGCCGTCATAGCCGGTAAGCGCAACGATGGTCATATCACGGGTAACCGCGGCTTCCACCGCTTTAACGATATCGCGCGTGTTGCCGCGGGTGGAGATTGCCAGCAGGACGTCGCCGGTCTGACCCAGCGCGCGTACCTGTTTGGCGTAGATTTCATCGTGTTGACGATCGTTGCCGATCGCCGTCAGCATCACGTTGTCCGCGCTGAGCGCCAGCGCAGGCAGGCTGGGGCGCTCGGTCTCGAAGCGGTTGATCATGCTGGCGGCGAAATGCTGCGCGTTGGCGGCCGATGCGCCGTTGCCGCAGCTGAGGATTTTATTGCCGTTAAGCAGGCACTGCACCAGCGTCATCGCGGCGCGGGAAATGGCATCCGGCAGCGCTTCTGCGGCGGCAATCTGGGTTTGAATACTTTCAGTAAAACACGCTTTAATTCTGTCCTGCACACGACCACCTGGTTCTATACGTCTGCATTAAAGGCATTGAGCAGCCACTCCAGCGCCGTACCGGTAATGGCGATGATGTCGAAACGGCAATCCACCGTATCAAAACTGCCGCCGCGCTGGGCCAGCCAGAGGGCGGCGGCGCGCAGCAGCTTTTGCCGTTTGAGGCGAGTCACGCTGGCCAGCGCGCCACCGTAGCGCGCATCGCGCCGGTAGCGCACCTCTACGAATACCCAGCATGCGCCGTCGCGCATGATGAGATCCAGCTCGCCGCCGCGATAAGTCACGTTGCTGGCGACCCAGCGCAGCCCGGCGCGCTCTAAATAGCGCCGGGCGCGCTGTTCCTGTTCAGCGCCGAGGCGCCGAGTGGTCAGGAGGCGGGAACGATCTCGCCCTGACGATACTGGCTCCATGACAACGTCCTGTTGATCACGCAATCCTGATTCGCGCTCAGCTTGCCGGTATTGCCGTCGATGGTGAAGCCCGGCGTCTGGCGCATCTGGTTGAAACTGTTCGCCAGCGTCCAGGCGTCGATGCCCATCGCATAGAGGCGAACCAGCGAGTAGTCGTTATTGAACGACTGCGCCGCGCGCTGCATCAGCGCCGGATTACGGCCCGAGAGCAGCGGAATATCGCTGAACTGCAGGCCTTCCATCTCCAGACGGAAGTCCGGGCCAGCGCCTGCCTGATAGCTGCGCGAGCTGGCGTAGAGCGAGGCTGCGCTGCGGCTGCCGGTGCGCATAGCGATCATCGGCTTGATCAGCTGCAGCTCATCCTGCGTCGAGACGATATAGACCGAATCGACGCCGCCGCCGCTCGCTGCCGCCGGCTCGCTCTGCTGCTGCGGCGCCGGAATATTCAGTCCGGCAATAGTCACGCCCTGGGAGTCAGCTGCGGCAGGCTGGACATTGACCGGCGTGCCGCTCAGCGTAATGCCCGCGCCGCTGTTGATCCCCTGTTTCAGCTCAGCGGTCGAGCCGAAGCGCTGCTGCAGCGGCGCCGAGCCGCCCAGCTTCTGCCACTCCTGCGCAAAGGCGTTGACCACGCGATCGCCGAAGCTGCTGCGCGGCACCAGCAGCAGCGGCTGGCGCTTGCCCTGGTTCCACATATGGTGCGCGGCATCGCGCGCTTCGTCTTCAGGAGAAAGCGCAAAATAGCAAATATTCGGATGGTTCTGGATCTGCTCCGGCGCGTTGAGCGCCAGCACGTTGAGCGGCGTCTGGCTGTTGGCGACCGTTTCGACATTATTTTTCAGCAGCGGGCCGACCACCAGGGTCGCGCCATCCTGCTGCGCCTGCTGCATAACCTGCTGAATCGACTGGCTGCTGGTGTCGTACACCTTGACCTGAGCGCTGCTGGAGGGCGCGCTGGCCGCTGGCTGAGGCTGTGCGGCAGCGGGCTGCTGGGCCGCCTCTGGCGTGATGGCGGCGGCAGCCGGGCTGACCACGGCGTTGGCTTCACCGGCTGGCGCGCTTTCCGCGGCAGCTGGCGGGTTCGCAGGCTGCGCGCTATCCGCGGCGGCCGACTGGGTCGCGGGCTGTGCGGCAGGCTGCGGCGCGGCGTTCAGCGCGCCATTTTTCGCATCGTTAAAGCCTTTTTGAATGGCGCTGGCGAAAACCTGCGCCTGACCGTTCAGCGGCAGCAGCAGCGCAATAGTGCTGGTTGAGGCTTTGGTGTAGTTCTGCGCCTGGCTCAGCGGCGTCGGCAGGGTTTTAGCCGCCGGGTTTTGCGGATAGCGCGTCTGCCAGTCTTTCAGGGCGGACTTCAGCATCTCGCCGTCCTGCGCGTTGGCGCGCCAGACGTTAAGCAGATCCAGCCAGCCCTGCAGGGTGTTTTCATCGGCGTTGATCACCAGGCTGCTCGCCTCCTGCGGCGTCATCTGCGTCAGCGTCTGCCAGGTGGCGTCGATGTTTTTCTGACGATCGTCGCCGCTCAGCAGCGGCTCCTGCGCAATATAGGCGCGCAGCAGCGTCAGCGAGGGTTTGCCCTGCGCGGCGGCGATCTGCAGGCCATAGTAGCGCGCCTGCTGCTCTTTCGACAGATCGTCCACCTTGACCTGATTCAGCAGCTGCGTCGCCCCTGGCACGTTCTGCTGGCTAAACAGGAACTGCGATTTAAGCAGCAGCAGCTCCTGCTGTTGCGTGTCGCTGAGCTGGCTCGGCAGCAGGTTCAGCTGCTGGCCGGCTTGAGGATACTTTCCTTCTTTCATCAGGGCACGGATGGCAAGTAATTGCCAGTCTGTCCTGCTATCATCGCTGCTTTGCTGCACTTGCTGCAGATAGTAATCAGACCCGCCGGTAATGGGCCCCTGAATATTTACGTTTGAGGTTTGCGGCCCCTGACCGCTACAGGCGGCTAAAATCAGCCCAGCAAGAAGGACAGGCACAAAGCGTCCTGCTTTATGACGAACGACTTTTGAAGGAAGCATACTGTATCCAGTGATGTTTTTTTCAAGATGCTCAATATTAAATCGGCAATTCGGATGAAACAATGAAACAACTCGATCGGGCAGAGATTTCTGCCAGCACGCTCTACATCGTTCCAACCCCGATTGGTAATTTGGGTGATATCACCCAGCGGGCGCTGACGGTGCTTTCGGGCGTCGATCTGGTCGCAGCGGAAGATACACGTCATACCGGACTGTTGCTACAACATTTCGCCATCGCTGCGCGGCTCTTCGCACTTCACGACCACAATGAACAGCAGAAGGCCGAACTGCTGCTGGCGAAGCTGCAGCAAGGGCAGAGCATTGCGCTGGTTTCCGACGCCGGTACCCCGCTAATCAACGATCCGGGCTACCATCTGGTGCGCCGCTGCCGCGAGGCGGGCATTCGCGTCGTGCCGCTGCCCGGTGCCTGCGCCGCCGTCACAGCATTAAGCGCCGCCGGATTACCGTCCGATCGTTTCTGTTACGAAGGGTTTCTGCCCGCCAAAACCAAGGCGCGCTGCGACGCGCTGCGCGCGCTGGCACAGGAGCCGCGCACCCTGATTTTCTACGAGTCCACCCACCGTCTGATCGACAGCCTGCAGGATATGGCGAACGAGCTGGGCGCCGATCGTTACGTGGTGCTGGCGCGCGAGCTGAGCAAAACCTGGGAGTCGATTCACGGCGCGCCGGTGGGCGAGCTGCTCGCCTGGATCAAAGAGGATGAGAATCGCCGCAAGGGCGAAATGGTGCTGATCGTCGAAGGGCATAAGGCGGATGAAGAGGCGCTGCCCGCCGATGCGCTGCGCACCCTGGCGCTGCTGCAGAAAGAGCTGCCGCTGAAAAAGGCCGCGGCGCTGACGGCGGAAATCCACGGCGTGAAGAAAAATGCGCTCTATCGCTTTGCCCTCGATCAGCAAGAGGCGTGACAAATGGGGCTGAATGCCCTAATATCCTGCGCCGAAGCTGACCAGACAGTCGCCGCTTTGTCGTCGTCCCTCTTGTAGGGAGACGGGCAGAGGGGAGGAAAGTCCGGGCTCCATAGGGCAGGGTGCCAGGTAACGCCTGGGGGGCGCAAGCCTACGACCAGTGCAACAGAGAGCAAACCGCCGATGGCCCATTTATGGGATCAGGTAAGGGTGAAAGGGTGCGGTAAGAGCGCACCGCGCGTCTGGTAACAGTTCGCGGCACGGTAAACTCCACCCGGAGCAAGGCCAAATAGGGGTTCGCATGGTACGGCCCGTACTGAACCCGGGTAGGCTGCTTGAGCCAGTGAGCGATTGCTGGCCTAGATGAATGACTGTCCACGACAGAACCCGGCTTATCGGTCAGTTTCGACTTTTCAGGTGAAGACCCCGCGCAAGCGGGGTTTTTGCTTTCTGCTGGCTGATGCCTTATCCCTTGTGGCTTTATCGCTCCATTTCACGCTTCTCAGGATCTGACGACGGCACACCGGCGCCTCGCCATGCTAAACTGCGCCCCGGCAACAGAAGGAGCAGCCCGTGGCGAAATACCAGCAACTGACGGATGAGATTCAGCAGCAGATCGAGGCGGGCATCTGGCCACCGGGCACGAAGCTGCCGTCGCTGCGTCAGCAGGTGGCGCAGCACGGGCTGAGCCTGATGACGGTGATGCACGCCTACGAGGTGCTGGAGAGCCAGGGCTGGATCGTCTCGCGGCCGCAGTCCGGCTACTACGTCGCGCCGCGCGCGCTGCAAACCGCGCCGGCGCAGGTGGCGCTCAGCGAGCAGGTCGATATCAACAACTTCGTCTTCGACGTGCTGCAGGCGATCCGCGATCCGGCGATTGTCCCGTTTGGCTCCGCCTTTCCCGATCCCGAACTCTTCCCGCAGCGTCAGCTGATGCGCTCGCTGACCAACGTCTCCCATCAGCTGACGCCGCTCGACGCGCTCAATAACCTGCCGCCCGGCAATGCGGCGCTGCGACAGATGCTGGCGCAGCGCTACGCGCGGCAGGGCATCACGCTGTCGCCGGATGAAATCGTCATTACCAACGGCGCGCTGGAAGCGCTTAATCTCAGCCTGCAGGCGCTGACCGAGCCCGGCGACTACGTGGTTGTCGAGCAGCCGACCTTCTATGGCGCGCTGCAGGCGATCGAGCGGCTAAAGCTTAAAGCGCTCGCGGTGCCGAGCGACGCGCAGCAGGGCATCGATATGCAGCAGCTGGAGGAGACGCTGCAGCGCTGGCCGGTAAAGGCGTGCTGGCTGATGACCACGCTGCAAAATCCGCTCGGCGTGACGCTTTCGCCCACGCGCAAGGCGCAGCTGGTGGCGCTGCTGGCGCGCTATCAGGTGCCGCTGATTGAAGATGATGTCTACGCCGAACTCTGGGCGGGCGCTGACGCGCCGCATCCGGCGAAATACTGGGATCGCGGCGGAGACGTGCTGCACTGCGGCTCTTTTTCCAAATGCCTGGTGGCGGGGTTCCGCGTCGGCTGGGTCGCGGCGGGACAGCACGCCCAGCGCATCCAGCGTCTGCAGCTGATGAGCACGCTCTCTACCAGCGCGCCGATGCAGCTGGCGCTGGCGGACTTTCTCGCTACGCGCCGCTACGATACCCATCTGAAAAAGCTGCGGCAGACGCTGGCGCGGCGCAAAGAGTGGGTGCGTCAGGCGCTCTGCCGTGCGCTGCCGGAGGGCGCCAGCGTGAGCGATTCGCCGGGAGGCTTCTTTTTGTGGGTGACGCTGCCGCGCGGCTATGACACCACGCAGCTCTATCAACAGGCGTTGCAGCAGGGGATCAGCATTGCGCCGGGGCGGCTGTTTTCAGCGGGCGAAGAGTTTACCCACTGTTTTCGCATCAACGCCGCCTGGCCGTGGGATACGCGCGCCGAAGCGGCGATCGAAACGCTGGGCCGGCTGATTGCCGACCAGCGGACAGATTAAACCTGCGCCGCCTGCCGGTGGCCCCAGGTCAGATAGTAGACGTCATAGAAATCCACTTCGCCTTTCTGCAGCAGCAGGCGATGAATGCCGCTCTTCACCTCTTCCGGCGCGTCCGGCAGATTCAGGATCTTTTTCACGCTGCCTTCAGAGACCGGCTGCACGTAGTACCACTCGCCGTTATAGCAGACGCGCAGATCCAGCGCGTCGATATCCTCGAAGCGATATTTCGGGTTGATATCCAGCAGCATCAGAAAGCTCATCACCAGCACGAACAGGGTGGCGAACCAGAAGGCGGGCCAGCCCAGCATCTCGGTAGAGAAGATCAGCGCCACGCAGAGAGCGTAGCAGAGATACATCAGCGCCCAGAGGCCGGGATGAGTTTTCAGAAAAGAGAAGCTAAACCGCGGCCGGTTGTCACGGCGCTCTTCACGATTAAGCGTCGCGATTTCGTCGATTAAGATTTGTTTAATGGCGTCCATTGTTCACCTCACCGTCATTTTTCTGCTCAGTAGAACAGATAACCGCTAGCCGGAGGAGAGACAGAAACGCGCAGAATTTTTATAACAGTTATGCAGCGCGCCGTCCCGTAAGAACGGCGCGTGCGTTTAGCCGCGCCCGTGCGGCTCATCCCAGTCAAACGCCGGACCCAGCGAAATCACGCCGTTCGGGTTGATGGTTTTATGGCTCACGTAATAGTGATGGCGGATATGAGGCAGGTTCACCGTCTCGGCGATGCCCGGCATCTGGTAGATATCACGCAGAAAGCCGCTCAGATTGAGATAGTCGCCGATGCGGTGGCGATCGCACTTAAAATGGGTGACGTAGACCGGATCGAAACGCACCAGCGTGGTCCAGAGGCGCAGATCCGCTTCGGTCAGCCGATCGCCGGTCAGATAGCGATGCTGCCCCAGAATCTGCTCCAGACGCGACAGCGAATGGAATAGCGCGGTCACCGACTCGTCATAGGCCGCCTGCGAGGTCGCGAAGCCCGATTTGTAGACGCCGTTGTTAACCGTGTCGTAAATCCAGCCGTTCAGCTCGTCGATCTTCTCGCGCAGGGCAGGCGGGTAGTAATCCCCGGCGCGCGCGCCGACGGCGTCAAAGGCGCTGTTGAACATGCGAATAATATCCGCCGATTCGTTGCTGACGATGGTGCCCTGCTGCTTATCCCACAGCACAGGCACCGTCACGCGTCCGCTGTAGTGCGGATCGGCATGCAGGTAGAGCTGATAGAGAAATTCGTTCTGATAGAGCTTGTCGCCGGTGGCGTCGAGAAAATCGTCGTCGAAGGTCCAGCCGTTCTCCAGCATCAACGGATGCACCACGGAGATGTCAATCATCGACTCCAGCCCTTTGAGCTGACGCATCAGCAGCGTGCGGTGCGCCCAGGGGCAGGCGAGAGAAACGTACAGATGATAGCGATCGCGCTCGGCTTTAAAGCCCGCCTTGCCCGTCGGGCCGGCGCTGCCGTCCGCTGTCACCCAGTTGCGCCAGACCGCTTCAGTGCGCTTGAAGCGTCCGCCGGTTGATTTGGTGTCGTACCAGGTGTCGTGCCAGACACCCTCAATCAGTTGGCCCATATCGCCTCCAGTGCAAACAGGGCGAGGAGTATCCTCGCCCTGCTAAGTATATGTGGCATTACGCCAGATGTGTGCTTAACGCAGCGCCGCAGCCGGCGCAGCTTTCTTACGCAGCAGACGGTCGATGCTGTAGGCGCCCGGACCTACCAGGCCCAGTACCAGGAAACCACCCGCGATAGAGAGGTTTTTCATAAACATCAGCTGGTTCACGCCTTCCGCGAAGTTGCTGTGAAACAGAAACGCCGTCAGGATGGTGAAACCGGCGGTAAACAGCGCGGTAAAACGGGTCAGAAAACCAAACAGGATCGCCAGGCCGCCGCCAAATTCGAGCAGGATCACCAGCGGCAGCATAAAGCCCGGCACGCCCATCGCTTCCATATACTGCTGCGTGGCAGCATAGCCGGTAATTTTGCCCCAGCCGGCCGTGATAAACAGGATTGGCATTAAGATGCGCGCCAGCAGCAGACCAGTATCTTCGAATTTTTTCATCATTAACTCCAGGCTAGATTTTCGGCAGGGCAATCGCGCCTGCGTGGGATAATTCCCGGCAAAAGGCGCTGTTGCCGTTTGCTGAGCTGATAGCTGGAGATAATAGTCGCGCAGTGGAAAGGTTGTAAGCGAGATATTCTGTAGGTGTTATTCAGGAAATCTGATGAAGCGAAGCCGGTGGTTTCGCACCGGCTGAATGCAGAGAGGGGATCAGCGCTGCGGCAGTGCTGCTTTCAGCATGCGCCAGGTGCTCCAGACGCCGAACCCGCGCTTAATCAGACGCATAAATTTGTTCGGGCTGCGCACCGACCAGATAGCTAATGCGCTGCTGCCGATTGCCAGATAGCGCCGCATGCTGAGGAACGTCAGCCAGCCGCGATCGTACTGCGCCGTGCTGAGCAGGAAGTCGCGGCGGCTCGCGCTCAGGTCGAGCCGCTGCTGCTGAACTTCGCCGAGTAACTCATGAATGCGCGCTTCACGTTCCAGTTTGCTGCGGCTCATACGTGGTCATCCTCCAGCAGCTTGCGATCGGTCTCCAGCTCTTTGCGCGTATGGTGCAGCAGCGTGGACTGGCGCGATTTACGCAGGCTCCACAGGCCGAAGATAATCGCCAGAAGAAAGAGAACGCCGGTGGTGATGCCGATCGCCATCAGGCGATACTGTGCGTCAACGGCCCAGATAATCAACACCATCAGGCTCATCAGCCCGAATGCGGTAAACAGCATGGTCAGGCCAACCATCAGCAGCAGCTGAATCAGGTTGGCCTTTTCCGCTTCCAGCTCGACCACCGCCAGCCGTACGCGGGTCTCGACCATGCTGACCAGCGTAGTAACAATGCGCTGACCAATGTTGATGACCCCTTTGCCGGGGCCGTGGCTCTGCTGAGAATCCGCCATAATTAACGCCGTGAAATCAGGATGCCGATCGCTACGCCAATGGCCGCACCGATGCCAACGCCATGCCAGGGATTTTCACGCACGTAGCCGTCTGCTTTCTGCGCGGCTTCACGCGTGGTCTGCGCCAGATATTCGCCGGAGTCGCCCAGCTTCTCGCGCGAGCTGTCGAGGGCGACGCGCGCTTTCTGACGCAGCTTATCCAGTTCGCCTTTGGACTTATCCGTTGTGCTGCTCAGCACCTCTTCCAGAGTGTCCGCCAGATTTTTTAACTCAGCACGCAAATGTTCTGATGAAGTGTCTTTTGACATGTAATGTTCCTTTTAGCTTCAGTGGTTGAGTCCGGGTTAATAAGGCTCCGCCTGTAACTTTTTCAGCTCCTGGCGTGCTTCTTCCAGTTTACGTTCGCGTTTGGCGATTTTGTCCCTGTCGTCGCCATCCTGACGCTCCTCTTTTAGTTCGCGCTCGCGCTCAGCAACTTTCTCTTGCTGCGCCTTGATGCGCGCCTGGTGAGAGGCTTTCAGTTTGTTGTCGCTACAGTTCGCGCGCACTTCGGTCAGGGCGCGCTCCAGTCCATTAACGCGACGCTGATTGTTATGCTGTTTTGCCATCGCAATTTCATGCTGAATATCCTGCTCTTTCTGCTGACAGAGCGATTCTGCCGCCATCAGCGAACCTGAGAGAGAAAACAGCGCGAGGCCAAGAAGTAATTGATGTTTCATCAGGCTTGTTACCTTCCTTTGTTGCTGACCTGCCGCGAGCGGACAGCGTCATCGTCCTGGCGTGTCAGATGCTGAGCCACCCACTAAGCATAGACAGCGCCTGTAAAAAGTTCAAAAAAGACGGGGGGATACAGATTATTCTGTTGCCGTTCTGTCAGCGCAGAACGGCAACGGCGGATCAGGAGATGTTCAGCGTTGTCGAGGCGGCGGAAGCGGAGTCGGGATGCCTGGCCACGACAAAGCCGTCCGGCAGCAGTCGGCGCAGCACTTTTTGCGCGGCGAGGCTTTGCTCTTCGTTTTCGAAATGAATAATCAGCGCATCGCCCGAAGGGGTAATGCTTTTGATACGAATGCCCTGAGCCGTCAGCTGCTGATAGAGGTAGAAGCCGTCCGGCAGCGGGCCGCCGGCGTGGGATACGCGGATCTGCACCACGCTTTCGTGCTGCAGCAGCGTCGGCGTCAGGCAGATCGCCAGCAGCAGCAGCGTGCCGAGGGCCAGCCAGGGGATCATGCGGCGGCGAAAGAGGCCATAAATCTTCATGACTCGCCCTTGCCGTTCTGATTCGCCTGGCGCTTGCGCCACAGCACCACCAGCGATCCCACCAGGCCAACCACCAGCAGCACCAGCGGCAGCAGCATCAGGCAGAACATCAGCTCATCTTCATAGCGGCGGAAAATGGGCGTTTTGCCCAGCGCAAAGCCGAATACGGTGAGAATCAGCACCCAGAGCAGGGCGCTGACCCAGTTAAAAAACTGGAAGCGCGCGTTATCCAGCCCGGAAAGCCCGGCAATAGTCGGCAGCAGGGTGCGCACAAAAGCGATAAAGCGGCCAATCAGCAGGGCAGAGAGCCCGTGGCGATGAAACAGGCTGTGCGCGCGGGCGTGATACTGCGCGGGAAGATGGGAGAGCCATTTCTGCACCGTTGGCGTGTTGCCGAGCCAGCGGCCCTGAATATAGCTGACCCAGCAGCCGAGGCTGGCGCCGGTGGTCAGCACCAGCACGGTAAGCGGAAAGCTCATGGTGCCTTTGGCGATCAGCACCCCCACCAGAATCAGCAGGCTGTCGCCCGGCAGAAAGGCGGCGGGCAGCAGGCCATTCTCGAGAAACAGGATCAAGAAGAGCACGCCGTAAATGGCCCATACCAGCGTTGGATCGGAAAGGGTTTCATAATCCTGTTGCCACAACGCCTGCAGCAACGCATGCAAAATATCCATCAATCATTCCTGAACATCATTGTTTAACGCGTCTTAGAAGACATAAGCGCAGACCGGCGGTTGGTTATCTGTTTTTGGAGCGCAGTCTGTGCAGGGCTTTCCGGATCCTTCCAGAATAGATTGTTAAATCAGCGAATTTTTAAACCCTGTCGCAAAGGGTAAGAAAGGGTCGATAACTGTAACAAAAATCACAGGTCTGAGACAGGGGAATGTGCCCGCCGCACAGGAGTTTTACCCTTTGACGCGGCCCGTCAAAAGGAGCTTTACACGACCTGACACTATTGCAGATTAACTGACTTTACTGCCTGAAAAGGTAGCAGAATCAATGTGAATTGCTCGAGCCGTCCGGCAGGATGACGGGATTTTCGGCAAACATATAACGATCCACATTAAATTCAAAGTCATCGGCGGTCGCGTTAAACAGCATCTGCTTAGTATTTTCCAGATGTTGCCACATCGCCAGTTTGCAGGCGGCGGGATCTTTGCGCATAAGCGCCTTGAGGATTTGATCGTGGTCGTCGCACCAGCTGAGGATACTGCGCTGGTCGATATGCTCGTGGAGTTTGAGCCAGTAGGGGTTATGCAGGCGATGCAGCCACATTTTTTCGACAATGGCCGCCAGCGCACTGTTTTGGGTGGATTGCGCAATGCGCACGTGAAACTGCATGTCCCACTGCGAATCGCGAAAATGATCTTCCTGACGCGCTTTTTCCTGAATCGCCATCAGCTCGATAATGTCCTGGCGCGTCACCTGGGTCGCGGCGAACTCAGCGACGTTGCTCTCAATCAGCTGGCGCGCCTGCAGCAGTTCGAACGGGCCAAAACTGGCGAACTCGAGCTGGCTGGAGGTCATCACCCGGTTTTGCTGCTGGCTGGCGATAACGTGAATGCCGGAGCCTTTGCGCACCTCGACGTAGCCTTCCACCTCCAGCATGATGATCGCTTCGCGCACTACGGTGCGGCTGACGTTCATCTCTTCCGCGATCAGGCGTTCGGCGGGCAGTTTGTCGCCCACAGGATAAACGCCTGTTTCAATACGGCTTTTCAGATCGCTGGCGAGCTGTTGATAAAGTCGACGAGGTTCGGTCAGTTCCATAGGGCATTCTCGTGTCGCAAATAAAGTTGTTATACCACTTTGCGGGCATGAAATAAAAGGTCCCGCGCACTCCATGCGCGGGACGCATTACCTGCCGATTTATCAGCGCGATTAGCTGCGTAGCGGGGTGGCCTGCGGCGGCGTCACCTCTTTTTCCAGCTCAGAGACTGGCTTATTACGCAGTACCGTCCAGATCACCACGGCACCCAGCAAATCAAACACCGCCAGCGCGGCGAACAGCGGGCTGAAGCCCAGCGTGTCGGCCAGCGCGCCCACCACCAGCGCAAACAGGGTGCTGGCCGTCCAGGCCGCCATGCCGGTCAGACCGTTAGCGGTCGCTACTTCATTACGGCCAAAAACGTCGGAGGAGAGGGTAATCAGCGCGCCGGAGAGCGCCTGATGAGCGAAGCCGCCGACGCAGAGCAGGGCGATAGCGACATAAGGACTGGTGAAAAGGCCGATGGTGCCGGGGCCAATCATCAGCACCGCGCCCATGGTGACCACCAGCTTGCGCGACACGATCAGGTTCACGCCGAACCAGCGCTGAAACAGCGGCGGCAGATACCCGCCGAGGATGCAGCCGAGATCGGCGAACAGCATCGGCATCCAGGCGAACAGCGCAATCTCTTTCAGGTTGAAGCCATAGACCTTAAACATAAACAGCGGGATCCAGGCGTTAAAGGTGCCCCAGGCCGGTTCCGCCAGGAAGCGCGGCAGCGCGATGCCCCAGAACTGGCGGTTGCGCAGGATCTGACGCGCCGACATTTTTTTCGTGTTGCCGGTCTGATGCTGCGCTTCCTGACCGGAAATAATGTACTGACGCTCCTCCTCGCTGAGTTTGGTCTGCTGCTTCGGATGTTTATAGAAGATCAGCCAGCAGATCGCCCAGAGCAGGCTCAGCACGCCGGTAATGATAAACGCCATCTGCCAGCTGTGCGCCACGATCGCCCACACCACCAGCGGCGGCGCCAGCATCGCGCCGATAGAGGAGCCGACGTTGAAGTAGCCCACGGCGATCGAGCGCTCCTTAGCCGGGAACCATTCGCTGCTCGCCTTCAGCCCCGCCGGGATCATCGCCGCTTCCGCCGCGCCCACCGCGCCGCGCGCCAGCGCGAATCCGCCCCAGCTGCCGGCCATCGCCGTGGCAGCGCAGAAGATTGCCCACAGCACGGCGAACACGGCATAGCCGACTTTGGTGCCGAGCAGATCGAGCACGTAACCGGCGACCGGCTGCATAAGGGTATAGCAGGCGGAGTAGGCCGCCACGATGTAGGAGTATTGTTGGGTGGTGATATGTAAATCGGTCTGGAGCGTCGGTGCGGCGACGGCGATGGTATTGCGGGTGAGATAACCCAGCACGGTGCCCAGCGTCACCAGGCCGATCATATACCAGCGTAGCCCTTTAATCTTACGCATCTTTTACCTCTTCCAGTGTTCTCTTTGCGGTCTTGCCGCTGTTGTTATCTGGAGCGGGACAACCGTGATCCGACCTAATCTCACGCCCGCAGGCCGCACAAAAGCGACCCTGTGTTTACCTTGCCATTACGGAGCGAGAGCGTAACTTGTTATACAACTTTAAAAGTTGAGAGCCATCACAAAAGCCCCTTTTGCAATGTGGGATACTTTAAACAGGCGTCAGTACAGCCATTTAGCACGCTGTGGAGAGCAAAAACGTCCATGAGACCAGGGAATTACTGCTGTTTATGTGAGCGAGATCTCAAACAATTCTGTGGTGGGCTAAAATTGGTATGATAACTTTGAGCGCATTAAGGCTCTATCCAAGAGGAAGCAAGCATGTCGCGTTTTATGACCGAGGATTTTTTACTGGATACCGAATTTGCCCGTCGTCTTTACCATGACTACGCAAAGGATCAGCCGATTTTCGACTATCACTGCCATCTTCCTCCGCAGCAGATTGCCGAAAATTACCGCTTTGCCAACCTCTATGATATCTGGCTGAAAGGCGATCACTACAAATGGCGCGCCATGCGCGCGAATGGCGTACCGGAGGCGTTCTGCACCGGCGACGCCAGCGACCGCGAAAAATTCAACGCATGGGCGCGCACCGTGCCGCACACCATTGGCAACCCGCTCTATCACTGGACGCACCTCGAGCTGCGTCGCCCCTTCGGCATCACCGACACCTTGCTCTCTGAGAAAACCGCCGACGCCATCTGGGATCGCTGCAATGCGCTGCTGGCGCAGGATGACTTTACCGCGCGCGGCATCATGCAGCAGATGAACGTGAAGATGGTTGGCACCACCGACGATCCGCTGGATGATCTGCAGCATCACCGGGCGCTGGCGCAGGATGGCAGCTTTGACGTCAAGGTGCTGCCGAGCTGGCGTCCGGATAAAGCCTTTAATATCGAAGCGGACGGCTTCCTCGCCTGGATTGAGAAGCTCGAATCACTGACCGACATTAGCGTGCGCCGCTTCGACGATCTGCGCAGCGCGCTCAGCAAGCGTCTCGACTACTTCGCCGAGCACGGCTGCAAGGTGTCGGACCACGCGCTCGACGTGGTGCTCTACGCCGAAGCGGACGACGCGACGCTGGACGCCATTCTCGCCGCCCGCCGCGCCGGCAAGACGCCGGATGCAGAGGCGATCGCGCAGTTTAAAACCGCCGTGCTGGTGTGGCTGGGGGGTGAATATGCGCGTCGCGGCTGGGTGCAGCAGTACCATATCGGCGCGCTGCGCAACACCAACCGCCGCCAGTTCGAGCTGCTCGGCCCGGATGTGGGCTTTGACTCCATTAACGATCGGCCGCTGGCGGAACCGCTGGCGAAGCTGCTCGGCGCGCAGAATCTGCATAACGCGCTGCCGAAAACCATCCTCTACTGCCTGAACCCGCGCGACAACGAGGTGCTGGCGACCATGGCGGGCAATTTCCAGGGCGAAGGCGAGGCGGGCAAAATGCAGTTCGGCTCCGCCTGGTGGTTTAATGACCAGCTCGACGGCATGCAGCGCCAGATGACGCAGCTGGCGCAGATGGGCCTGCTCAGCCGCTTTGTCGGCATGCTGACCGACAGCCGGAGCTTCCTCTCCTATACGCGCCACGAATATTTCCGCCGCCTGCTGTGCCAGATGATTGGCCGCTGGGTTGAGAACGGCGAAGCGCCGGACGACGAGGCGCTGCTGGGCCAGATGGTGCAAAACATCTGCTTCAATAACGCGCGCGACTACTTCGGCATCGAGCTGGGAGCCTGAGCATGCAGCGGCTAAACCGTCACGACTTTCCCGGCGCGATCTACAGCGAGCGCGTTATCCAGTTTGGCGAAGGCAACTTTCTGCGCGCCTTTATCGACTGGCAGCTCGACTGGCTGAACCAGCATCAGGGCATCGACGCGGGCATCGTGGTGGTGCGGCCGCGCAACCGCGCCGTCAGCGACACGCTGAACCAGCAGGACGGGCTCTATACCACCCTGATCCGCGGGCTTAACGAGCAGGGCGAGCGCGTCAGCGAAACGCGTCTGATCCGCAGTCTGAACCGTGAGATCCAGCCCGCTACCCAGTACGACGATTTTCTGGCGCTGGCGCGCGCGCCGCAGATGCGGTTCCTCTTTTCTAACACCACCGAAGCGGGCATCACCTTTGCCGAAGGGGATCGCCTGACGGATGCGCCCGCATCCAGCTTTCCCGGCAAGCTGACGCAGCTGTTATGGACGCGCTTTGAACACTTCAGCGGCGCCAGCGACAAGGGCTGGCTGATTGTGCCCTGCGAGCTGATCGACCATAACGGCGACGCGCTGCGCGAGCTGGTGCTGCGCTATGCGCGCCACTGGCAGCTGCCGGAAAGCTTCGCCGCCTGGGTGTCGCAGCACTGCGTGTTTTACAACACACTGGTGGACCGCATCGTGACCGGTTTCCCGCCGGAGAGCGAGGCGCTTGCCGCTCAGCTCGGCTACGAGGATCGTTTTCTGGTGGCGGGCGAGGTCTACTACCAGTTCATTCTGCAGGGGCCGCGCGCGCTGTTCGATGAGCTGAAGCTCGATGCGCTGGCGCCGCAGGTGCGGCTGGTAGAGGACATTGCGCCGTGGAAGGCGCAGAAAGTGGCGATCCTCAACGGCGCGCATACCGCCATGGTGCCGGTGGCGTTTCAGGCGGGTCTGGAGAGCGTCGGCGACGCAATGGCCGATCCCGCCATTGCGGACTTTGTCGATCGCCTGCTGCGCGAGGAGATCATTCCTACGCTGGATCTGCCGCGCAGCGAGCTGCACGCCTTTGCCGACGCGGTCGAGCGGCGTTTCCGCAACCCTTTTATCCGCCATGCGCTGCTCTCTATCGCGCTTAACGGAATGACCAAGTTTCGCACCCGCCTGCTGACGCCGCTGCTGGCGGCGCACGCGCAGAGCGGGGTCTGGCCGCCGCGCCTGACCTTTGCGCTGGCGGCGCTGATCGCCTTCTATCGCGGCGCGTCGGGAGAAAAAAGCTGGCCGCTGCAGGATGACGCGCACTGGCTGGCGCGCTTTGAAAAAAACTGGCACGCCCTTAATAACGACCAGATCTCCCCGGAACAGCTGGTGCGCGAGGTGTTAAGCGACGCGCAGCACTGGGGAGAAGATTTGACCCGGTGGCCGAAGCTGGCGCACGAGGTCAGCCGACACCTGCAAAATATCATCGTCCACGGCATGCGTGAGGCGTTGAGCACACTGGGATAAAGCTATGCAAGACGCGATTAAGATTCACTCTCAGGATAATGTCGCCGTGGCGCTGCGCGACTTAGAGGCGGGGCAGACCATCGATCTGCAGCAGACGGCGGTGCAGCTGCTGCAGGCGGTGACGCGCGGCCATAAGTTTGCGCTGCGTCCCCTCGCCGAGGGCGAGCTGGTGATCAAGTATGGGCTGCCGATCGCGCACGCCACGCAGCCGATCGCCGCAGGCGAGGTGATCCACTCCAGCAACGCACGCACCAACCTGAGCGATCTCGACGAGTACGACTACCAGCCGGAGTTTGTTGAGGTGCCGCCGCAGCCGGGCGATCGCGAGGTGCAGATCTATCGCCGCGCCAGTGGTGATGTCGGGATCCGCAACGAGCTGTGGATCCTGCCGACCGTCGGCTGCGTTAACGGCATTGCGCGTCAGATCCTGCAGCGTTTTCTGAAAGAGACCGATAACGCGGCGGGCACCGACGGTGCGTTTCTGTTCAGCCATACCTTTGGCTGTTCGCAGTTGGGGCAGGACCATGAGAATACCCGCACCATGCTGCAAAATATGGTGCGCCACCCTAACGCCGGCGCGGTGCTGGTAATTGGCCTCGGCTGCGAAAACAACCAGGTCGATGCCTTCCGCGAGACGCTGGGGCTGCCGGAAAGCGATCGCATTCAGTTTATGGTGTGCCAGCAGCACGACGACGAGGTAGAAGCGGGCCTGGAGCATCTGCGCGCCCTGTATGAGGCGATGCGTCACGACAGACGCCAGCCGGGCAGGCTGAGCGAGCTGAAGTTCGGGCTGGAGTGCGGCGGCTCCGACGGCTTCTCCGGCATTACCGCTAACCCGCTGCTGGGGCGTTTCTCCGATCAGATGATCGCCAACGGCGGCACCACGGTGCTGACCGAGGTGCCGGAAATGTTCGGCGCGGAGCGTATTCTGATGAGCCGCTGCCGCGATGAGTCGACCTTTGAGAAGACCGTGGCGATGATCAACGACTTCAAGCGCTACTTTATCGATTATCAGCAGCCGATTTATGAGAATCCGTCGCCGGGCAATAAAGCGGGCGGCATTACCACGCTGGAGGAGAAGTCGCTGGGCTGCACCCAGAAAGCGGGCTCCAGCCAGGTGGTGGACGTGCTGAAGTATGGCGAGCGGCTGAAAACGCCGGGGCTGAATCTGCTGAGCGCGCCGGGCAACGACGCGGTCGCCACCAGCGCGCTGGCGGGCGCGGGCTGCCATATGGTGCTGTTCAGCACCGGGCGCGGCACCCCCTACGGCGGTTTTGTACCGACGGTGAAGCTCGCGACCAACACGCCGCTGGCGGAGAAGAAGCCGCACTGGATCGATTTTAATGCGGGCCGTCTGCTGGAAGGGATGAGCATGGATGCGCTGCTGGAAGATTTCGTCGACACCATCGTGGCGATAGCCAGCGGCGAGCTGACCAATAACGAGAAGAACGATTTCCGCGAGCTGGCGATTTTTAAAAGCGGCGTTACGTTATAGCCATCTGACAGAGTACAGACGCTGATGTAGCAATTTCAGACGGCGCAAAAACTCAAAGCGCGGGCGGCATGGAACGGGGAGCAAAGCGTCCCGCGCCATGGATGGCGCGGGCCGAGCGAGCAGGGATGCGTAAAGCGCCTTTGCGATCGGTCCATGCCACCTGCGAGGGCACGACGCTAACAGACAGCAATAGCGAAGGGTAACGACGAGCCTGGGCGCGGATGAGACGGCGCAAAAGTTCAAAGCGCGGGCGGCATGGAACGAGGAGCAAAGCGTCCCGCGCCATGGACGGCGCGGGCCGAGCGAGCAGGGATGCGAAAAGCGCCTTTGCGATCGGTCCATGCCATCCGCGAGGGCACGACGCTAACAGACGGCAATAGCGAAGGGTAACGACGAGCCTGGGCGCGGATTAAACGGTGCAAAAGCTCAAAGCGCGGGCGGCATGGAACGGGGAGCAAAGCGTCCCGCGCCATGGATGGCGCGGGCCGAGCGAGCAGGGATGCGAAAAGCGCCTTTGCGATCGGTCCATGCCACCTGCGAGGGCACGACGCTAACAGACAGCAATAGCGAAGGGTAACGACGAGCCTGGGCGCGGATGAGACGGCGCAGAAGTTCAAAGCGCGGGCGGCATGGAACGAGGAGCAAAGCGTCCCGCGCCATGGACGGCGCGGGCCGAGCGAGCAGGGATGCGTAAAGCGCCTTTGCGATCGGTCCATGCCACCCGCGAGGGCACGACGCTAACAGACGGCAATAGCGAAAGGTAACGACGAGCCTGGGCGCGGATTAAACGGCGCAAAAGTTCAAAGCGCGGGCGGCATGGAACGGGGAGCAAAGCGTCCCGCGCCATGGACGGCGCGGGCCGAGCGAGCAGGGATGCGAAAAGCGCCTTTGCGATCGATCCATGCCACCCGCGAGGGCACGACGCTAACAGACGGCAATACACCGCGACGGCACGACGCTAACAGACGGCAATAGCGAAAGGTAACGACGAGCCAGCGCGGATGAAACGGCTTTGGCTGCGGCTTTAACCGCAACCTCAGCCGCATAGCTAAAGATTAAGCCCGGCTGGTTTCCCGCTCGGCTTCCGCCTGACAGACCGCGGCGGTAAACAGAATATCGGTCGAGGAGTTCAGCGCCGTTTCGGCGGAATCCTGCAGCACGCTGATAATAAAACCGGTTGCCACCACCTGCATCGCCAGCTCGTTGGGAATACCGAACATATTACAGGCCACCGGGATCAGCAGCAGCGAACCACCCGCCACGCCCGAAGCGCCACAGGCGCACAGCGACGCCACCAGACTCAGCAGAATCGCGGTCGACACGTCCACCTGAATCCCCAGCGTATGCACCGCCGCCAGCGTCAGCACGGTAATGGTGATAGAGGCGCCCGCCATACTGATGGTCGCGCCCAGCGGAATCGACACCGAATAGGTATCCTCATCCAGCTTCAGGCGTTTCGCCAGCGCCATATTCACCGGAATATTGGCAGCAGAACTGCGGGTAAAAAAGGCGGTCACGCCGCTCTCGCGCAGGCAGGTAAACACCAGCGGATAGGGATTACGGCGGATCTTGCTGTAGACCAGCATCGGGTTCACCACCAGCGCCATCAGCGCCATACAGCCCAGCAGCAGCGCCAGCAGGTGCGCATACTGCCACAGCGCGCCAAAGCCGGTAGAGGCCAGAATCGAGGCCACCAGGCCGAAAATGCCGACTGGCGCGCAGCGGATCACGCAGCGAACCAGCCAGGTGACGGCGCTGGAGGCGTCGTTAAGCAGGGCGCGCGTGCCGGGCGTGCTGTGACGAAACGCCAGACCGAGACCGATCGCCCATACCAGAATGCCGATATAATTTGCTTCCATCAGCGCGGTAATCGGGTTCGCCACCATATTCATCAGCAGACCGCGCAGCACCTCGGTAATGCCCGACGGCGGCGTAATCTCGGTTTTGCCCACCGCCAGCGTCAGCGTCTGCGGCATCAGGTGGCTGAACACTACCGCAATCACCGCGGCAAAAAAGGTGCTTAACAGATAGAGCGCGATAATCGGTTTGATATTGGTCTTCTGACCCTGCTGATGATTAGCGATCGAAGCGATCACCAGCACCAGCACCAGCAGCGGCGCAACCGCCTTCAGCGCGCTGACGAACAGCTCGCCCAGCAGGCCGACGGCCAGCGCGGCATCCTTCGAGACCCAGGCCAGCGCCACGCCGGCCACCAGCCCTACCATAATTTGTTTCACCAGGCTTCCTGCGAGTAGCGCGCCCAGACGACCGGAAAGTGAGTTCTGCATAATTGTTCTTTACGTTGTAGCGGGATGTGGCTTCAGAGGGCGTCGATTAACGCGCCTGAAGCGGTTTGCCCGGCGAAGTATAAGGAAAAGAGCGGGCGAGGAAAGAGATAATTCTGCCGCTGAGAGGAGGATCGGGTTTCTATTATGCTGTATGAAGAGAGTGTGACAGAGCGATGAAATGTCGCATCCGGGGCTGGCAAAATAAAACAGGGGCATTACCTGCCCCTGTAGCGGATTATTGCGAGAGTTTTTTCTGGTCCCTTTTGCGATTCACCCAGGTGTTGATCAACAGGGTCGAGCCGAGGATCACGCCGACGACGCTCAGCGAGACCGCCACCGGGATATGATAGAACTCGACGATCAGCATCTTAATGCCGATAAACACCAGCACGATCGCCAGGCCATATTTGAGCATCGAGAAGCGCTCGGCGACGTTGGCCAGCAGAAAGTACATCGCGCGCAGGCCGAGAATAGCGAACAGGTTAGAGGTCAGCACGATAAAGGGATCGGTGGTCACGGCGAAGATCGCCGGGATACTGTCGACCGCGAAAATCACGTCGCTCAGCTCAACCATAATCAATACCAGCAGCAGCGGCGTGGCAAACAGCACGCCGTTCCGGCGGGTGAAAAACTTCTCGCCCTCCAGCTCGTCGGTCATGCGCAGATGCTTGCGCAGCCAGCGCACCACCGGCTTGTCGCCCACCGCGTTTTCATCATCCTCTTTGGCGAAGGCCATCTTCAGGCCGGTCAGCAGAAGGAACGCGCCGAACAGATAGAGGATCCAGCTAAACTGCGTTACCAGCCAGCTGCCCGCGAAGATCATAATGGTGCGCAGCACAATCGCGCCCAGCACGCCGTAAATCAGCACGCGGCGCTGCAGCGCAGCGGGAATAGAGAAGTAGCTGAAGAGCATCAGCCAGACAAAGACGTTATCGACCGCCAGCGCTTTTTCCAGCACGTAACCGGTTAAAAACGCCAGGGTTTGTGAGGTGGCGACTTCGCGCCCGGCGCTCCCCTCCAGATACCACCAGAAGGCGGCACTAAACAGCAGCGACACCGACACCCAAATCAGCGACCAGACGGCCGCCTGTTTAAAACTCATGGTCTGCGAGCCACGACGTCCCTGTAAAAAGAGATCGATCGCCAGCATGATAAGCACCACTACCGCAAAGCTGCCCCAGAGAAGAGGCGTTCCTACAGTCTGCATAGCGTTTCCTGCCCTGAAATAAAAAACGGCTGAAGTCAGAAGACGTCAGCCGCTTTACAAAGATGTAAGCAAACCTCGCCTTCCGGCAAGGTCTCACTTACAACGCAGAATCAGATTCCGGGTTGCCTGCCGACCGGATGCTCAGGCATCGTAATGACGATCGTACAGCTCACAAGTTACTCCCCTTTGCTGGCAGTTAAGATAGGCGCTGGCCGGGAAAGAGGCAATAGCGGACCATTCATATTTAGACATATTTACACAAGCCGATGATCGGCAGGGAAAATGACGCCGGTCTGGCGGCGGATCTCGGTCAGCAGCGCGGCGGTGATGCGCGCGCGCTCCAGCCCCGGATGCTCGACGCAATGCTGCCGCACCAGCTGCGCGAAGGTGTGGGCCTCATAAAGCATGGTATTGATATGCTGAGGCTGGCTGAGATCCTGCACCTGTGGGGCGCTCTGGCGCAGCGCCAGGCTGACCGACTGCATCTCCGACAGCTTTTCGATCAGCAGTGAACCCGCTTCGCCCTGAATTTCGCTGGCGATGCGCGAGTCGCTCACCTTGGAGTGCAGCAGCGTGACGTCGAAGTCGCCATAGTCGAGCAGCACGCTGCCGTGGCCGTCAACGCCGCTCGCCAGCAGCGTCGCGCTGGCCTTCACCCCCTGCGGCGCGCCCCACAGCGCCACCGCCGTCGCCAGGCAGTAGTAGCCGATATCCATTATCGAGCCATTAGACCAGCGCGGATCAAAGGTGTTGGGATGCTCGCCGTCGAGGTAGCGCTGATAGCGCGACGAATACTGGCAGTAGCTGAACAGCGCTTTGCGCAGCGGCCCGATGGCGGGCAGCGCCTGCTGCAGCTGCGCGAAATTAGGCAGGCTGGCGGTTTTAAACGCCTCGAACAGGATCACCTGATGCTGCCGGGCGCAGGCGATCATCTGCTCCGCCTCATGCAGGTTGGAGGCGAGCGGCTTTTCGCAGATAACGTGCTTGCCGTGCGCCATAAACAGCAGCGCCTGCTCGCAGTGCAGGGCGTTCGGACTCGCCAGGTAGACCGCGTCGATAAGATCGCTGGCGGCCAGCGCCTCCAGCGAGGTAAAAAGATGCGAACAGGGATAGTCAGCGGCGAAGGCCTCCGCCTGCTGCTGCGTGCGCGAATAGATGGCGCTCAGGCGCAGATGGCCGGTTTCATGCGCAGCATCGATAAACTGGCGCGTTATCCAGTTGGTTCCCACAATAGCAAAACGGATCACATCGGCTCTCCTGCGGCAAATAGCGGCAGAGTAGCATGCAGGCGAGCGGGCGCAAGCGTCGGAAAGAAGGGGTATTTGATCCTGCGATCCGCCTTCCAATATAGTGATGACGCAACGGCGACTGGCTGAAAAAGGTGGAGAAGGCGCTTGAAAGGAAGTAAACACGCACTGAACTGGACCACGCTGCTGGTCGCAATCCCGGTAGGCGTCGCGGCGTCGCTGGTGACGCTGGCGTTTCGCGGCGTTATTGAGCTGATCAACCGCGTGCTGTTCAGCAGCGACAGTGAGATTACCGTGGCGATGCACGTCTGGCCGTGGATCTTCTGGCCGCTGCTGGTGGGCGCGGGCGGCGTGCTGGCGGGATTTTTTCTGCGCTACGCGGTGAGTATCGAGCAGCAGCAGACGGTTAAGACCGACTATCTGGAGGTCATTAACGCGCGGCTCGATGCGGTGCCGACCCGTACCTCGCTGTTTCGCGCGCTCTCCTCTATCGCCAGCATCGGATCGGGCGCCTCTATCGGTAAAGAGGGGCCGATGGTGCAGCTCTCCGCGCTGTGCGGCAGCGTGCTGGGCCGCTGTATGCCCGCCGCACTCAACCTGAAAAACAGCGATGTGGTGGCGATGGCCGCCGCCGCAGGGCTCTCATCGGTCTACCACGCGCCGCTGGCGTCGGCGATCTTCGTCGCGGAAATCGCCTTCGGCATCTCGGCGCTGCAGCGTCTGATCCCGCTGGTCATCGCCTCTTCGGTCGCCGTGATGACCATGTGGTCGCTGGGCTTCCGCAACGCGCTCTATCCGCTGGCGGACGCAAGCTTTCAGATGGACCTCAGCAGCCTGCTGCTGACGGTGGTTATTGGCCTGGCGGCCGGGCTGGCGGGCTGGCTGCTGATTAAACTTATCGCGCGCAGCAAAGCGCTGTTCAGCCATATCCGTTCGCTGCCGCTGCGGCTGGGTGCCGGCGGCCTGGCGGTGGGGCTGCTGGCGCTGATCTCCACCGATATTCTGGGCAACGGCTATGAAGTGATCGTTAAAATCATGGCGGGCGACTATCTGCTGCCCGGCCTGCTACTGCTGCTGGTGCTGAAGACGCTGGCGACCACCCTGTCGGTCGGCTCCAACGCGGTAGGCGGCCTGTTTACGCCGTCGCTGCTGATCGGCGCGCTGCTGGGCGTGGCGCTGGCGACGCTGGGCACGGCGCTGCATCTGCCGCTCGGCAACGTGCTGCTTTACGCGGCGATCGGTATGGCGGCGGTGCTGGCCGCGGTCAGCCAGGCGCCGCTGATGGCGATCCTGATGGTGCTGGAGATGACGCTCAACAGCTCGCTGCTCTTTCCGGTGATGATCGCCGCCGTGCTGGCGTCGATGGTGGTCTACCGCCTGCAGTCCGCCAGCACCTATCCGGTGGTCGGTAACCACTTTCACCGCTCGGAGGCGAAATATGACTTCGACAATATGCGCGTGGCGCAGCTGATTATTCCGGGAGCGGCGCTGCAGCCGCAGGAGTCGGTTGGTCAGGCGCTGGCGGTCAGCTCGCTGAAGCGCGAGCGCTACGTCTACGTTATCAACGCGGCGGGCGCCTTTCTCGGCGTGGTGTCGATCCACGATATTGCGCGCAAGGTGCTGGCGCAGGAGATCACGCTGGATTCGCCGGTCTCTACGGTAATGGACGATAACTTTCCCTTCGTCTACCAGAACCAGAGCATGCGCGAAGGCTGGGAGGCGTTCGCGCGCGTCACGCTGGAGCGCCTGCCGGTGCTGAATAATCCGCAGGAGAAGCGTTTCCTCGGCGCGCTGACCAAAACCAGCCTGATCCAGAAAGCGCAGGAGTTCCTTTAGGCGGCGTTGCCGCGCATCGCCTGATCCGTCATCCAGAGGCGGGCGTCGAACTCCAGCTGATGGTAGTCCGGCTCCATATGGCAGCAGAGCTGATAGAACGCCTTGTCGTGCTCTTTCTCTTTCAGGTGCGCCAGCTCGTGTACCACGATCATGCGCAGAAAGGGCTCGGGGGCGAGGCGGAAAAAGGTCGAGACGCGGATCTCCGCTTTGGCCTTAAGCTTGCCGCCCTGAACGCGCGATACCGCCGTATGCAGGCCGAGCGCGTGCTTCATCACCTTGATTTTATTGTCCCAGAGCACTTTATTGATGGGCGGAGCGTTGCGCATAAAGCGGTTTTTTAGCGCCTGGGTATAGTCGTATAACGCTTTATCGCTAACGATATCGTGGGTGTCGGGATAGCGCTGCTGCAAAAAAGCGCCAAGTTTTTCATTGTCGATCAGCGTCTGCACCTGCTGAAGGATGTTCTCAGGATAACCCTGCAGATAGATAAGTGAGGACATTAGGGATTCCCGGCGAAAGACAGTATACTGCGCCCCCTTTTTAGGGCGTAAAACAGCCAGATTGTACCAGCCGGAGAATTCATGAGCCAACTTGAACTAGTGGATCGCACCCTGATCCTGCATCGTTTTCCGCAAATGCGTGAAGAGAGCCCGCTTCAGGCGTGGGACGCGGCGGATGAATATCTGCTGCAGCAGACGCTGCCGGAAGGGCCGATCCTGGTGTTCAACGACAGCTTCGGCGCGCTCACCTGCGCGCTTAACCCGCGTCCGGTCTGGCACGTCAGCGACTCCTGGCTCAGCCAGCAGGCGACGCGGCAAAACCTGCGCCTGAACGCGCTCGACGACGGCGAAGTGCATTTTCTCAGCAGCCTCGATCCGCTGCCCGCCGCGCCGGCGGCGGTGCTGATTAAGGTGCCGAAAACCCTGGCGCTGCTGGAGCAGCAGCTGCGCGCCCTGCGCGAAGTGGTGACCGCCGATACGGTGATCCTGGCGGCGGCGCGCGCCAAAGAGATCCACAACTCGACGCTGCAGCTGTTCGAGAAGATCCTCGGCGACACCCGTACCTCGCTGGCGTGGAAAAAAGCGCGTCTGATCTATACCCAGTTCAGCGCACCGACGCTGGCACCGCAGGCATCGACCATCGTCTGGCCGCTGGACGGGACGCCGTACCAGATCCACAACCACGCCAACGTCTTCTCGCGCACCTCGCTGGATATCGGCGCACGCCTCTTTATGCAGCACCTGCCGGAAAATATCGAAGGCGAGATTGTCGATCTCGGCTGCGGCAACGGTGTGATCGGCCTGATGGCGCTGGAGAGCAATCCGCAGGCGGAGGTGCATTTTCTCGATGAGTCTTATATGGCGGTGGCGTCGAGCCAGCTTAACGTCGAGGTGAACCGGCCGCAGGATCTGGCGCGCTGCCAGTTTCGCGTCAACAACGTGCTGAGCGGCTACCCTTCAGACCGCCTGCACGCCGTGCTCTGCAACCCGCCGTTCCATCAGCAGCACGCCGTCACCGACCACCTGGCGTGGCAGATGTTCCGCGACGCCAAACGCTGCCTGCAGTACGGCGGCGAGCTGCGCATCGTCGGCAACCGCCACCTCGACTATCACCACAAGCTGAAAAAACTGTTCGGCAACTGCACGCTGGTGGCTTCGAACCAGAAGTTCGTGGTGCTGCGCGCGGTAAAGATGCGCTGATCAGATAGCCAGCGCCAGCTGCACCGCCTGGGCGATCGCCCGGCGGGCATCCAGCTCCAGCGCCACGTCGGCGCCGCCTATAAGGTGAACGGCTTTGCCGCGCGCACGCAGCGCGGCCTCCAGCGCACGCTGCGGCTCCTGACCGGCGCAGATAATCACGTTATCCACCGCCACTCTCTCCACTGCGCCATCACGGCGCAGCAGCAGCCCCTTATCATCGATCGCCAGATACTCGACGCCGCCCCACATCTGCACGCCGCGCGCCTGCAGCGTGGCGCGATGGATCCAGCCGGTGGTTTTGCCCAGCCCCGCGCCCGGTTTACCCGGCTTGCGCTGCAGCAGCCAGATGGCGCGCACGGCAGGCAGCGGCCTGGGGTGCGTCAGGCCGCCGCGCTGCGCCAGCGTCAGATCGATGCCCCATTCGCGGCAGAAGCTTTCGCTGTTCTGCTCTTCTGCCGGCTGAGAGAGGTACATGGCGGTATCGAAGCCGATGCCGCCTGCGCCGATAATGGCGACGCGGCGGCCCACCGGTTTTTTGTCGCGCAGCACCTCAAGATAGCTCAGCACGCTGGGATGATCGATGCCGGGGATCGCTGGCGTGCGCGGCTGAATGCCGGTCGCCAGCACCACCTCATCGGCTTCGTCCAGATCTGCCGCCGTTACCCGGCGGCCGGTAGATATCCTGACGCCAGCGGCGGCAAGCTGGTGGGCAAAGTAGCGCAGGGTTTCGCTGAACTCCGCTTTGCCCGGGATCTGGCGCGCGATATTGAACTGGCCGCCGATGGCGTCGTCAGCTTCATAGAGTTGCACCCGATGGCCGCGCTGCGCCGCCTGCAGCGCGAAGGCCATGCCCGCCGGACCGGCGCCCACCACCGCGATAAACTTCGGCGCAGCGCAGGGCGTGACCGGCATCAGGGTTTCGTGGCAGGCGCGCGGATTCACCAGACAGGAGGTGACCTTACCCGCAAAGATCTGGTCGAGGCAGGCCTGGTTGCAGGCGATACAGGTATTAATGCTCTGCGCCGCGCCGCGCGCCGATTTGCTGACAAAGGCGGCGTCGGCGAGAAACGGACGTGCCAGCGACACCATATCCGCACAGCCGCTCTGCAGCAGCTGCTCGGCGACCTGCGGATGGTTGATGCGGTTGGTGGCGATCACCGGCACCGAAACATGCTGCCGCAGCCGTTGCGCCGCCGTGGCGAAGGCCGCGCGCGGTACCGAAGTGGCGATGGTCGGAACGCGCGCTTCGTGCCAGCCGATGCCGGTATTGAACAGGGTGACGCCGCACTTTTCCAGTTCCGCCGCCAGCGCCAGTGTCTCTTCCAGCGAGCTGCCGTCCTCCACCAGATCGAGCATCGACAGACGAAAAATCACGATAAAGTCGCGGCCCACGGCGTCGCGCACCGCGCGGGTAACGGCCAGCGCAAACGCCTGTCGGCGCCTGGCGTCGCCGCCCCAGCGGTCGCTGCGCTGGTTGGTGCGCGGCGCTAAAAACTGATTAATCAGGTAGCCTTCTGAGCCCATAATCTCCACGCCGTCATAGCCTGCCTGCCGCGCCAGCCGGGCGCAGCGCGCGAAATCGTCGATGGTTTGCAGGATCGCCTGCTCATTCATCTCCTGCGGCAGATAAGGGTTAATGGGTGCCTGAATCGCCGAGGGGGCCACCAGATCCTGCTGGTAGCTGTAGCGGCCGGTATGCAGGATCTGCAGGGCGATTTTGCCGCCTTCCGCATGTACCGCGTCGGTGATCGGGCGATGCCAGTCGCACTGCTCCGGCGAGACCAGCGTCGCGCCATGCTTTATGGCCACTCCCTGCGCGTTGGGCGCGACGCCGCCGGTGACGATCAGCGCGACGCCTTCGCGCGCGCGCTCGCCATAAAACGCGGCAAGGCGCTGCGCGCCCTCGGGATGCTCTTCCAGTCCGGTATGCATCGAACCCATCAGGAAGCGGTTGCGCAGCTGTGTAAACCCCAGATCGAGCGGGGCGAACAGAGCAGGGTAGGCGGGACTCTTCACGGCGGCATCACTCAGTTAAGTGGTCGGATGAGTGTAATGTAGCTGCCGTGATGTTAAAAAAAAGTGAAAGTTTGCCGCGCTGTGAGGCGCATCAAAAAAGCAGGCCTTAGCTCTCCCGACGGCGTATCCATGAGAAGCGCGACTGGTAGCCGCTGTTGAAGTGGGTATTGCGGCGATAGCTGGAGCCGGTTTCCGCCATGCAGTAGGTGCAAAAGCGCACGTTCTCTATATTAGCCGCCGGTACGCCCACCGCGATCAGTCGCTCTGTCGCCAGCTGCGGCAGATCGAACCAGACGCCATTGCGGGTCGCCTTCGCCTGCGGCCTGACGGCGAGCGGATTCTGTGGCTGCTCGCGGCACCAGCAGGGTGACGCGGGGTCGGAGCGCGCAGGCGCGATAACGCCCAGCATCTCTTCGCCCAGCTCATAGCAGCAGGGCGCGATAGCCGGGCCGATAGCGACACAGAGGCTGTCGGGCGAGCTGCCCGCTTCACACAGCCTTGCTATGGCGCGCTCCAGCACGCCCGCCAGCGTGCCTTTCAGCCCGGCATGTACCGCCGCCACGCGCCGCTGGCGGGTATCGGCGATCAGCACCGGCAGGCAGTCGGCGGTATAGACCGCGACCGGCCGGGTGCCCAGGCCAATAATCCCGTCCGACTCGCAGCTTTTTGGCGGCACGTTGGCCTCGTCATCCACCACCGTCGCGCTGTGGCGCTGATGGCCGTAGGCGACATTGTCGGGCGGCGCTTCCCCGGCGGGCTGAAAGGCATATTCCACCCACTCCAGCGCATCGAGCAGGGCAGAGCGTACGCGGATTCCCATATGAATCTCCTCTGAGGCGTTTAGCTGCATTCAGCTTAGGTTAACTGCTACATTTTTAAAGCGTTACCTCTTCCCACTTTCGGCTTAAGGATAACAGGATGAAAATAACCGCAACGCTGCTGACCAGCGGCCTGATGGCGCTGATGCTGTCGGGCTGCGCCCCGCAGTCGGCGCAACATGCGCAGCAGCAGCTCGGCCAGCAGTCGGTGCTGGCCCTTAACTGGTTCCAGCAGTCCGGCGAGTATCAGGCGCTGACGTGGCAGGCCTTTAACGGCGCGCGGCTGGCGTTTGACGCCGCGCCGTCGCTGACCGGCAAGCCCAAAGCGGTGATCGTCGATCTCGATGAAACCATGATCGACAACAGCGCCTACAGCGCCTGGCAGGCGAAAAACGGCCAGCCGTTCAGCGCGCAAACCTGGTCAACATGGACTCAGGCGAAGCAGGCGCTGGCGGTGCCCGGGGCGGTCGATTTCGCCCGCTACGTTACCTCGCACGGTGGCACGCTCTTCTACGTGTCGAACCGCGACCAGAAGGATTTCGATGCCACCGTCGCTAACCTGATGCAGCTTGGCTTCCCGCAGGTGACGCCGCAGACCGTGCGCCTCAGCACCGGCAGCTCAAACAAGCAGGCACGTTTCGACGCCATCAAAGCGGCGGGCTATAACGTGGTGCTCTACGTCGGCGATAACCTGAACGATTTTGGCGCGGCGACCTGGCATCAGGGCAACGCGCAGCGTCGCGCCTTTGTCAGCCAGAACCACGCGCTGTTCGGCACTCAGTTTATCGTGTTGCCTAATCCGCTCTATGGCGACTGGGAGAGCGGCATGGCGGAAAACTACAACAAGCTGACGCCGCAGCAGCAGCTCTCAACGCGCGATGCGCAGCTGAAGGCGTGGAACGGTAAATAATTCGTCAAGCGAAAGAGCCCGCGTCGTCGGGCTCTGTTTTTCTGACCGCCGCTATTTACGTTATTGGTAACTATATTCATGCAAACTAATTTAATTATCTCTTACTTTCAAAAGCACTTTTATTAAGTTTATTACGCTGCCTTTTTCGCTCGCAGCCAGTGGTAAACGCTATTGATTAAAAATGTAATTCGGATTTATCTGTATTAAAGTGCCGCTGGTAACTGAGCTTGCTTAACAGCGGGACGCGCTAAAATGTCATTATTTGTCAGCCAAAAAGCCTTTTTAAATAAGTGGTTATTTTAAGCTATTGATAATTAACTGCTTTGGATGGGGTTTTCATCCCATCTGAATTAGCCCTGCTTAAATAGCTTTACCTGTAATTTACCTGAACTGAATTATTCCTTACAAAAATCGGGCTGTTCTGGTCTGAAAAGAAATTACGGGTGCGTAATTAAACATAAACGTCTATAAACAATTTCTGCGATCAACCGCATTATTCCTTTGACCCATACCGGTTAACTGTGAGCCGGTTCGCCGCCTTGTTGGCCTGAATATGGGATCCCCGGTTGTTGAGAGAGATGATTGTGACGACACTGAAACCTTTATTAGCGAAAAATCGCAGCTGGGCGCTGCAGCGCCGCGAGCGTAGCCCTGACTATTTTGAACAATACCTCCATCAACAAAAACCACACTCCCTCTGGATTGGCTGTTCAGACAGCCGCGTCCCGGCCGAGGTGCTGACCGGTTCGCACCCCGGCGAACTCTTCGTGCATCGCAATATCGCCAATATGGTGGTCGACGGCGATGACAACCTGATGAGCGTGCTGCAGTACGCCATCATCTATCTCGGCGTAAAGCGCATCGTGCTGTGCGGCCACTACGGCTGCGGGGGCGTCCAGGCGGCGCTTGATCTGCCGCGAAGCCCGCTGGCGCACGAAGATTCAGCGCTGGCGCGCCGTATCACCGCGCTGCGTCAGGCATTAGGAGAGGCGCTGCCGGACGAGCCGCAGCCAGCCGCGGAGACGCTGAACCGGCTGGTGGAGGTGAACGTGCTGGCGCAGTTCGCCCGCCTCGCCGCCGCCGCGCCGGTGCGCGACGCATGGCGCGCGGGCCAGACGTTAGATCTGTTCGGCTGCGTTTACGATCTGCAGTCGGGCCACCTTAAAGAGTTAATCCAGCAATCAGCAGAGGAATCTTCGCCATGAATGTGAATACGCTTCGTCAGGATATTCCTGCCGGCCTGGTGGTTTTTCTGGTTGCGCTGCCGCTCTGCCTGGGCATTGCGCAGGCGAGCGGTCTGCCGCCGTTCGTCGGCCTGCTGACCGGGGTGATCGGCGGGCTGCTGGTCACCGCCCTTAGCCCGTCGCGCTTTGCCGTCAGCGGCCCGGCGGCGGGTCTGGTGACGATTGTCGTCGCCTCGGTCGAGACGCTCGGCAGCTTCAGCGCTTTCCTTACCGCGCTGGTGCTGGCTGGCCTGATGCAGTGTGGCCTCGGCCTGCTGCGCGCCGGGCGGTTTATCTCGCTGGTGCCGGGCAGCGTGATTAAGGGCATGCTGGCCGCTATCGGTATTTTGCTGATTATCCAGCAGATCCCGGTGGCGTTCGGTATTGAGGGCGATGCCGGCCTGGCTGGATTCGCCAGCGGGGCTACGACCTTTTCCGCGCCCGCGATGCTGGTCGCTGGCGGCAGCCTGGCGATCCTCTGGCTGTGGACCACGCCGATGGTGAAGAAGGCGGGCGCACTGGGATGGATACCGGGGCCGCTGGTGGCGGTGCTGTTCGGCTGCGCCGCCACGGTTTTCGGCGGACGGCTGATGCCGGAGATGGCCGATCAGCTGTCGCGCATTGCGCTGCCGTCGTTCGACAGCTTCTCCGCGCTGACGGCGCAGATAGAGCGTCCGGCCTGGAACGCGTGGCAAAACCCGTCGGTCTGGGTGGTGGCGGTAACGCTGGCGCTGGTCGCCAGCCTGGAGACGCTGCTGAGCCAGGAGGCGCTGAAGAAGCTGCGCCCGCAAAATCCACCGCCGTCGCCCAATCGTGAGATGTTCGCGCAGGGGATCGGCAATCTCAGCGCCGGCCTGCTGGGCGCGATGCCGATTACGGCGGTGATCGTTCGCAGTTCGGTGAACGTTAACACCGGCGCGCAGACCAAACTCTCTATTCTGATCCACGGCGTGCTGCTGCTGATCTGCGGGCTCTGGTTCAGCGATATGCTGAACGCCATTCCGCTGGCCAGCCTGGCGGCGGTGCTGATCTATACCGGCTATAAGCTGGCGACGCCGCAGCTGTTCGTGGAGCAGTTCCGCATGGGCGCGCAGCAGTACGTGCCGTTCCTCGCCACCATCGTCGGCATTATCGTCTTCGGCATGCTGATGGGCATCGGTATCGGTCTGGCGACGCAGATGCTCTACAGCCTGTATAAGAGCCACCGCAATGCGCTGCAGCTGACGCGCTACGATGATCACTATGTGCTGCGCTTTCAGCAGAATCTGACCTTTCTGCACAATCCGAAACTGCAGGGGCTGCTGGCGGAGATCCCGGAGAACAGCGTGGTGATCGTGGATCACGATAACGCTGAGTATCTGGATCCCGACGTGAAGGCGGTGCTGAAGGATTTCGGCGACAACGCGGATAAGCGCGGCATTCGCCTTAGCCAGTGGCCGGTCGCGGTGAAGTAACGCAGTTGCGCTTTTTCAGGCCGCACCGGCGTTCAACCAGGCGGGTGGCAGGGCACGAAGAGCAAAGCGTCCCGCAACAGGGATGTTGCGGGCCGAGCCGGCAAGGATGCCGCTTTTGCGTCTTTGCGATCGGGCCCTGCCACCCGCCGTCGCACCCAGGCTGACCGCGCTAAAAATCGGATATCTCGGATAGCCGATTTTTTTATTTAAGGCATAATCTCTGCGCTGTAAGCCAGGCGGCGCAGCCCACATCGCGAGTAGCGCCGATCCCTGCCGTTTATTCACTGAATTGCCCGGGCGGCTGATGCGGTTTAATGGCGTGCGGCGAACGTCCGGGATGGGCAGGGAGCAGGCAATTTACAGGCTACAGGGTTTAAACCTATGCGCGTTAAGCTGTTTGCAGAGCACAACACGATAACCAATCTCCTCTCGCTGTTTCTTATTACCCTGCTGTTTTGTTTTTTGGGCAGCCATCTGCGCGTGCCCGCAGAACTCTCGCTTTTCTGGCCGGTAAACGCCATCGTCGCCGCCGTTATCGTGCGCCACCCCTGGCTGCACCGCATGCGCTACTACGTTGCCAGCTTCGCCGCTATGGTGGTGAACGACACGCTCTTTTCCGGCTGGGCGTGGCCCGCCGTGACCCTGAACGTAGCCAACCTGCTGTTTATCATTATCTCCGTCTCGATGCTGGTGAAGCACTACCTGCGCGACTCCGACCGCAGACAGATAAACAACGCGCTGCGCATCTTTCCCGCCTGCCTGCTGGCCGCCTTCGCCTGCGCCACCTGGGGCGGGCTGGCGCAGGATATGAGCTTTGACACCCGCTTCGCCACCGCCTGGGGCGACTGGTTCAGCGAACAGTTCTCCACCGGCCTGATGCTGCTGCCGTTCCTGCTGGCGCGCAACTGGCGCAGCCTGTCGTTCGCCGCGCTGCTCTCGCCGGGCAAATGGCTGCCGCTGCTGAGCGTAGTGCTGTCGCTGGTAGTCGGCGCCATGATGGGCGGCGCCGGCAGTCTGACCTTTCCGGTTCCGGCGCTGATCTGGTGCGCCATCGTCTTGCCGATCCCGGTCACCAGCCTGGCGATCCTGCTGACCGGCATCAGCGAAATCGTGCTGGTATCGCACGGCGTAATGAACATTCAGGGCAACGATAACCTGCTGCACTTAAGCCATCTCACCTCGGCGCGTCTCGGCGTGGCCACCGTCGCCATCAGCCCCCTGATTGTCGCCGTCAGTATGGATGCGGTGCGCCAGCTTAATCAGCGGCTGGCGCTGCGCGCCAACTACGATTTTCTGACCCAGCTGCTGTCGCGATCCGGGCTGTATGAAAGCCTGAAAGAGGAGCCGTTCTCGGCGCAGCGCAGCGTCGGCGTTATCCTGCTGGATGTCGACTATTTCAAAGCGGTCAACGATAACTTCGGCCATGACGCCGGCGACGGCGTGCTGGAGGAGATTGCGCTGCGGATGCAGCAGGTGGTGGGCGCGCAGGGGCGCATCTGCCGCTTCGGTGGGGAAGAGTTTGCTATTGTGCTGTTCGACGCGCGACCCGCCCGGCTCTACCAGCTGGCGGAGGCGGTGCGGCAGGCGATCGGCAAAGAGAAGTTCTGGCTGCAGGGCAACACCGTCACCGTTACCGTTAGCCTGGGGCTGGCGCAGGGTAAGGCGGGCGAAGAGCGCGACTGGCACAGCCTGGTTAACCAGCTCATATCCGCCGCGGATAAAAATCTCTATCTCTCCAAGCGCAACGGGCGCAACCAGACCACGCCCGCCTTCAGAACCCTGACGCTGGCCAGCGACGTGGCGTAACCGCCGCGTCGCCTTATCTCTACACGCTGCTTTTAAGCTGGCTGAGTTGCTGATGGCGCTCCAGCGCCAGCTCGATCAGGCGGCTAATAAGATCGCGATAGCTCAGTCCCGCCGCCTGCCACAGTTTGGGATACATGCTGATATTGGTGAAGCCGGGCAGGGTATTCACCTCGTTGACAATAATCTCGCCCGCTTCCGTCAGGAAAACGTCCACGCGCGCCATTCCGCTGCACTCCAGCGCCTGAAACGCCTTGATCGCCACGGCGCGGATCGCTTCGCTGCGCCCGTCGTCGATGGCGGCGGGCACCTGCGTCTGCGCGCCGGTTTCGCTGATATATTTGGTTTCGTAGGAGTAGAAGGCGTCGTGCACCACCACTTCGCCGCACGGGCTCGCCTGCGGTTCGTCGTTGCCCAGCACCGCGCACTCGATTTCACGGCCTTTGATGCCGGTTTCTATAAGTACTTTACGGTCAAAGGTAAAGGCGAGGTCCAGCGCGCGGTCGAAGTCGTCAACGCTGTCGACTTTGCTGACGCCTACCGAAGAGCCCTGGTTGGCTGGCTTGATAAACAGCGGCAGGCCCAGCTGCGCGACGATCTCCGCCGCCTGAATATGCGGCCGCTGCGCCTGGGTAACGCTAATCCAGGGCGCGACCTGCAGCCCGGCGTCGCGCAGCAGACGTTTGGTGAAATCTTTATCCATGCTGACCGCCGAGCCAAGCACGCCGGAGCCGACAAAAGGCAGCGACGCCATGCGCAGCAGTCCCTGCAGCGACCCATCTTCGCCGAGCGTGCCGTGGACGATAGGGAAGATCACATCGATCTGCGACAGCGCATCGCCACTCTGGCGGGCGATCACCTGCTGCTGCGACTCGCCCGGCACCAGCGCCACGCTTTCGCCAGCGCGGTTAAGGGCGATCAGCGCCGGATCCTGCGCGTTGATCAGAAAGTCAGAGGCGTCGTTCAGATGCCACTGGCCCTGCTTATCAATGCCTAACAGCACCGGCTCGAAACGCGTCTTATCAATCGCATCAAGGATATTTTTAGCCGACTGTAACGATACTTCGTGCTCGGCCGATTTGCCGCCGAACACAATGCCTACCCGCAGTTTTGTCATTAGAGCTTGCCTGAAAAGATGTTGCGAAACCCACAAGATAACACGCGGATTTCGCGCTGTAACGGCATGGCGCAGCCTGGGGGCAGCTTAATTCAGCGCGGCGGAGAGCAGGGCGCGGCACTGGGCGGCGTCGGCGCTGGCCTGCGCTTTTTGCCCGGCGCTCAGCTTCTGCCAGGCCTCCGCTATGTGCTCGCCGAGGCGCGGCTGGAAGTGGGTTTTCTGCAGCGCATAGTCGGAGTTACCGCCTTCGATAACCGTGCGCATATCCGCCACAAAGCGGCGGCTGTCGTCATGATGAATCGCGCAGAACACCGAGATGTAGTAGGCCTCATCCTCTTTGCTGTAGTGCGGCGTCAGCCAGTACCAGGCAGCGGCTACGCAGAGGAGGAGAAGCGGAAGGAGAAGGGTCAGTCTGGATCTCATCTGTCAGTTCGGTTCGCTGAGGCGAAACGCGGCTCCATTAAATTAAGGTCAGCACAACGATGCCGGTGGCGGAAATCTCGTTCAGCGCGCATTCAAATTCAGCGTCGCCGCCGCTGATTCTGACCCGGCCGCCGGGCAGGCGCGAAAGGTTACGCAGGCTGGCCATGCCTTCAATATCCAGCAGCCATTTGCCGTCCACCACCGCCTTAAAGCTGCGGTTAACGATGTACTGCTGCTCCCCTTCAATCACCGCCAGCAGGTTGCTGTGAGGCGCGACCTTATCAAGGAACAGCTTACTCTCCAGAGTCACAAAATCGACAGGCGCGAGTTCACCATTTGTTAACTTTACCCGTTCGATATCGGTAAGACTCTTCATCGGGTGACTTTCGCTGCCTTTTTCCGCCGTCAGCGCCTGCACCGCGCTGGGGGGATTACCCTGACCGTAGAGGATCCAGTTCAGCTCCGCATCGGTGTCGATAAGGCACTGCACCACCAGGTCTGCCGGGAAAGCGTCTCTTTTATAACGCATTGCCAGGTTGCTCGAAGAGAGACCGACATGCTCTGCATATTGCGATTTCTGTTTAAACCCATAGGCCTGAATCAGCCTGTCGAGGATAGCCCCGCCGCTCCCGTTAAAATTAGTGACTAACATTTTTGAGCTTCCTCTTGTGTTACTAACATATTTGAATTAGCATCACTGCGTTGTGAATGTTATCGCATATGACTGACATTTGGTTAACTGGAGATGATGCCCTATGAGGCCTGATATTACAAATGCCATAGCTGCGCTCCTTTTATTACGAATCAGCGTTAAATCTTCTGTTTCGCCCCTTTTTGCTCAGGCAAACCGCCTGTTAGCCTGGCTGCGCGCGACGCCCTGCGCACCAGCCGCAGCAGCAGAAGAGGGGCAAAAGGGGCCAGCGAGCGCGGCGAAAACGCTGTTTTCTTTTTCTGTTAATTTTCAGCCAGTCTGATTCACTTATGATGAATAGCCCGTCTGAACCTGCGGCGACCATGAGCTTCGATGAGTTTCGCAAAAGCTGGCGGCGAATGCGGAGCGACAGCCGTAATCCGGCGCTGGTCGCCTTTAACCGGCAGAGCGATGAATTTAAGTTCTGCGTGCTGACGCTGGCGAACCGGGAAAGCCCCGGCAGCTTCCGGCTTCAGGAGGTGGGCAACGCCTTTGAATCTTTCGATGAGGCGCGGCGCGCGCTGATTATTGCCGCCATGAACAAAATGGTGCGCTGGGGCAGGCTGATGCCGCGTCCCTTTTCCGACGCCGACCAGTATCTGTCTGAATAATCGATCTTAACCGCAAAACAATGACGTCAACCCGTCGGGCCTCCCTTTGCCCACATTCAGGAGAGATGAGATGAAATACCCGAATTTTAACGCCGACAGTGATGCGCTGAACGCTCTGCTCAGCGCGGCGCGCGACGACGAACGTAAAGGTCGCGCGCAGGCGGTGGCAAACCGTCTGGCCGCGATGGCGACGCATATCGGCCGCCAGGGTCTGAGCGGTATTGAGGCTGCCGAGCTGCTTCGCTATGAAGCGCAGCGCTACCGCAATGAAGCGCAGGAGCTGCGCTGATGGTCGATAGCATGGACATTGAACAGCAGCGCCAGGCGGAGCAGCTGGCGCTCGATATCGCTGCGGTGACGCAGCGGCCGAAAGGCGTCAGCGCCTTGTTCTGCGAGGCGTGCGACAGCGCGATCCCCGAGGCGCGCCGCCGTGCCCTGAGCGGCGTCTCCCGCTGCGTCGCCTGTCAGGAGATCGCCGAGCTGCGCGGCCGCCACTATCAGGGCGGCCGCTAGTGCAGCATTTTCTCTGGCCGTGGAGCGCGCCGCGTCAGGCTATCGCCTCGCCTTATCCTACGCACGCCGCTATGCAGCAGCGCAGCCGCCGGCTGGCCGCGATCTCACAGGCCTGGAAGGCGCTGGAGCAGCAGCCGTCGCTGGTGCAGCGCGTGGTCAGGCTGCGTCACGGCCAGCTGGAACGCGAGCGCGGCCCGGCCAGCGCCGCGGACTGGCTGACAGGCGCCTTCGCCGAACGCCTGCTGCCGCGCCTGGAGCGGGTCAGCGCGCAGTATCGGCTCGGCGCCATGGGGCACGGCACCGCCGCGCGGCTGTGCGGCCACGCGGCGCAGGAAAAGGGTGCCGCAGCGGCGGCAGGCACGCTGTGGGAGCTGATGCGCCGCTTTAACCAGCTGCCCGATATGGCGCGCGCCGATGTCGATCGGCTGGCAGGGGATATCGCCAGCTTTATCTTCGCCGAGCTGGTGCAGCTGCACGGGCAGAACGGCGGCGAATCGGACTGGCGCTATAGCCACTCCCTCTATCTGACCGCCGCGACCCTTACCCGCGAATTCCGCCAGACGCCGCCGCTGTGGCAGAAGGTCACCACGCGCCTCTTCGCACCGGAAGAGGTGACGCCGGCGATCATGCGCATGCAGGGTGAAAGCTGGTGGAAAGGGCGGCTGCGCCGTCTCGCCGCCGAATGGCGCGAGCATCTGCAGATTGCGCTGGCGCAGGTCAGTAAGACGCGTTCGCCCTATGTCAGCCGCGCCACCATTGCCGAATGGCGCGAGCAGAAGCGGCGCACCCGCGACTTTTTACAGGGCATGGAGCTGGAAGATGAAGAGGGCAACCGCATCAGCCTGATCGACAAGCATGACGGCAGCGTTGCCAATCCCGCCATCCGCCGCTGCGAGCTGATGACGCGCATTCGCGGCTTTGAGACGATCTGCAATGAGATGGGCTACATCGGCGAGTTTTGCACCCTGACCGCGCCGGCGCGCTATCACGCCACGCTCAGCAGCGGCCAGCACAACCCCAAATGGGGCGGTGCCAGCCCCGCTGAGACGCAGCGCTACCTCTGTCAGCTCTGGCAAAAGGTGCGCGCCAGGCTGCACCGCGAGCAGATCCGCCTGTTCGGCATCCGCGTCGCTGAACCCCACCATGACGGCACGCCGCACTGGCATCTGCTGCTGTTTATGCGCCCCCAGCAGGCTGCGCAGGTGCGCCAGATCCTGACGGAATATGCCTGCCAGCAGGACAGCGAAGAGCTGACCGGCGAAAAAGCGCGCAAGGCCCGCTTCCACACCACCGCCATCGACCCGCAAAAGGGCAGCGCCACGGGCTATATCGCGAAATATATCGCCAAAAATATCGACGGCTACGCCCTCGACGGCGAGCGCGACAGCGAGAGCGGCGAGCCGCTGCGCGACTGCGCCGCCGCGGTTTCCGCCTGGGCGGGGCGCTGGCATATCCGCCAGTTTCAGTTTGTCGGCGGCGCGCCGGTGACCGTCTGGCGTGAGCTGCGCCGTCTGACTCAGGGCGAGGGGCTGAGCGCAGAGCTGGCCGAGGCGCGCGCGGCGGCCGACAGCGGCGACTGGGCCACCTATGTGAACGTCCAGGGCGGCCCGTTCGTGCGTCGCGATGAGCTGGCGGTGCGCGTTTGGTATCAACAGGCGGAGGAGTGCAACAGCTGGGGCGAAGAGATTACGCGCATTAAAGGGGTCTACCTCAACGTGCTGGGCGATAAGCAACCGCTGCTGACCCGACTGGTCAGCTGGAAGCTGGTGCCGAAGCGTAAAGCGGAGGCTGGCCCTGTTGAGCAGAACGCATCAGCCTGTAGTTCGAGTTCTGTCATTAACTGTACGCGGATAGCGCATCGGCCAGGGCTATTAGCGCGGTTAAATCATTGGCCCGAACCGGCAGTAAAAAACCGGGCAAAACCGGCTGGCGAGGGCGGTTTATACAGCCAGAACGCGCCGCCCTGACGCGCTTTTTCCGCCTTTTTTACTCATTTGGCTTAGCGCTAACGCCGCCAAAAAAGTCGCTATATCAATAGCCTAAGAGGAGGGTATTCGGGCCTTAATTTTCTTTATATCAGATTGCATGCTGTGCTACTGTATAGATATACAGTTATAAGATGGGGGAGGGAAAGTGGATACTGATTTACAAGAACAGGTAATGCTTGAGCGCGTCGAGCTCATTGCACGTCTGACCACTGAAGGAGTTTGCAGGGAACGCGACCGGGAAGTGGCCCTCGCTCTGATTGCCGAGATTGCCGGCGATATGATGATAAAGAACAAGGAATTTGCCGTTTCGTTCTCCGCGATACCCACCAACAAATAACAATGCAGGTATGGCGATGAGATACGACGGCTCAAGGCACAAACAGCGACTAATTCTCATCCTTTCCTTATAACGCGCTCGCCCTTCGGCGACGGCCAGCTGGAAGCGCTAACGGCACCCTCAGGGTGCCGTTTTTTTTGCGCCGCGATCTCGCTGTTTGCCCATATTCCAGCGGGCGGCCTGGCGTTGAGCCATTGCCCTGCAGCGGGGAGACTGAGCAGACCGGATGACGCGCAAGCGCCGCCGCACGCAACCGCAAAGCCGGCCCGAAGCCGGGCTGGCCGACATTACCTCCAACGGGGAACAACAACAGTGACGCACAATTTTAGCGTGCCCGTCCGCGGGCCTGATGGGGAGCTATCGCCATGAATATCTACGCGCTCCAGGGCGATACGGTCGATGAGATCTGCTATCGCTACTACGGCCGCACGCAGCAGGCGGTCGAGCAGGTTTACGCCGCCAATCCCGGCCTCGCCGAACGCGGCGCGGTGCTGCCGCACGGCTATGCCCTGACGCTGCCCGATCTGCCGGACGCGGCCACCGGCGAAACCGTCAATCTGTGGGACTGAAGATGGAGAAAACCAGCTCGCTGATTAACTACCTGGTCAGCCTGTTTCTGATGTGGCTGGGCCGTCACACCATTCAGGATATCGCTTTTCTGGTCGGCTCCGGCGTGGCGGTCATCACCCTGATGGTTAACGTGGCGACCTTTTTTATCAACTGGCACTACCGCCGCAAAACCTATGAGCTTCAGCGCCAGCGCGCAGGGAGGCGATCCTGAGCCAGAACGCAAAGCGCTGCGTCGTGGCCGCCGTACTGGGGATCGCCGCGCTGCTGCCGTCATTCTCTACGTTGAAAATCTCCTCCGGCGGCCTGCAGCTGCTGGCCGACGCAGAGGGCTGCCGCACCTCGCCCTATCAGTGCAGCGCTGGCGTCTGGACCAACGGCATCGGCCATACCGCAGGCGTGACGCCGCAGAGCGTCGTCAGCGAGCGCCAGGTGGCGGTGAATCTGGTGGACGATCTGATACGCGTCGAACGCCAGCTCTCTCTCTGCGTGCCGGTGGCGATGCCGCAGCCGGTCTGGGACGCGCTGGTGAGCTTTGCCTTTAACGTCGGCACCGGCGCCGCCTGCCGCTCAACCATGGCGAGCTATCTCAACCAGCAGCGCTGGCGCGCGGCGTGCGACCAGCTGCCGCGCTGGATCTACGTGAACGGCGTGAAAAGCACCGGGCTGGCGCAGCGGCGCGAGCGGGAGCGCGCCTGGTGCCTGCGAGGCGTGGTATGACCCGCCTCTGTCTCGCGCTGCTGGCGGCGCTGCTGCTGGCGCTCGCTCTCACCGGCTGGCGCGTTGTTCAGGTCGGGGCGCAGCTCCGCGAGGCGCAGCGCATCAGCCTCGCGCTCTCCGCCGATCTCGCCAGCCGTGACCAGACCATCGCCCGCCTGAGTGACGAGGCGCAGGCGAACAGCAAACGCGAGGCGGCGCTGCGTCAGCAGCAGAGTCGTGCCAGCCGCCTCGCCCTCAACCGTGAAGTGCATATAGCGAGGGAAACCGATGCAAATCAGGCGTTACGCGAGTGGTCTGCTGCCGCTCTGCCTGACGATCTTATCCGGCTGCACAGCCGTCCCGCCTTCGACAACGCCCGCGATTATCTGGGCTGGCTGTCCGCGCGTGAACAGCTGTCCAGTGCCGGGCAACAGCCTGCAAACCCAGGGCGATCTGGCGGCAGATAACCGTCAGCTAGAGGCTGCGCTCGTGTCGTGCGGGCTGCAGATTGAAACCATTAAAGCGTGTCAGGAGCAACAAGATGCAGAAACCTCAACAGCTACGCGCGGCGCTGAACCGCAGCGTCCCGCTGCTTCAGCAAAACCCGGAGCGGCTGATCATGACGATAGCCGCCGGAACGGTGGTGGCGACCAGCGCGCCGTCGCTCTCTTTTGAGTATCGCTACCGGCTGGAATTAACCCTCGCCGACGTTGAGCAGGATATCGAGGCGGTTATCGTGCCGCTGCTCGCCTGGCTGCGTGATAACCAGCCGGAGATGATGGGCAACGCAGAGAAACGACGCAGCGATTTTACCTTCGCGTCCGACGCCGCCGGCACGCTCAGCATCGGCCTGCAGCTGAGCGAGCGCGTGCTGGTCACGCAGGCGGACAGCGCGCTGCAGGTCACCTTTCCCGGCGAGCCGACGCCGCCCGCGAACGACGAGGCACCGCTGCAGCTCTGGGTGCACGGCGCGCTGGTCAGCGAGTGGCAGCGCTAAAGCTGTCCTGTCATCTCTCAGCGGTCGGCACTGCGTTGCTGGCCGCATGCACCCGAGGTAACACTAGCGACATGAACGAACATATCAGCGAAATCCTGCGCCTGCTGCGCAACCTTATCCGCATCGGCACCGTCTCGGCGGTGGATCCCCAGAGCGGGCGCTGCCGCGTACGCAGCGGCGACATTGAAACCGGCTGGCTGCCGTGGCTCAGCGCCCGCGCCGGACGCTCCCGCGCCTGGAGCGCGCCGTCGATCGGCGAACAGGTGCTGGTGCTGAGCCTGGGCGGCGAGCTGAATACCGGCTTTATCCTGCCGGGCATCTTTTCCGACAGCCATCCCGCGCCTTCCGCCTCGGCTGACGCGCTGCACTGGGCCTTTCCCGACGGCGCGGTTATCGAGTATGAGCCGCAGAACGGTGCGCTGCAGGCGAGCGGCATTCAGACCGCCCGCATCCAGGCGGCAACCCGCATTCTGTTTGACGCGCCGCTGGTGGAGTGCAGCGCAAAGCTGAAAACCGCCACGCTGGAGGTAACCGGCGGCGGCACGCTGCAGGGCAACGTGACCCACAGCGGCGGCAGCCTGAGCTCTAACGGCATCGTGGTTGACGCCCATCAGCATGGCGGCGTGAAATCGGGCGGCGATCTGTCGGGAGGGCCGCAGTAATGGCTGAAAAATATCTCGGTATGAGCCGCGACAGCGGCACGGCGCTAACGGACCTGGAGCATATCCGGCAGTCGGTGCGCGATATTTTGACCACGCCGCTTGGCTCGCGCGTGATGCGCCGCCGATACGGCTCGCTGCTGTCGGCGCTGCTCGACCAGCCGCAAAACCCGGCGCTGCGCCTGCAAATTATGTCCGCCTGCTATATGGCGCTGTTGCAGTGGGAGCCGCGCATTCAGCTGAGCGCTATCAGCTATGAGGCGTCGTATGACGGCGGCATGACGGTAGAGCTTACCGGCAGCCGCAGCGATACGGCGCAAGAATTTTCCCTGACCATTCCCGTGAGCTGAACCTATGGCAACCATTGACCTGAGCCAGCTGCCTGCGCCCGATGTGGTGGAGGCGCTGGATTATGAAACCCTGCTGGCCGAGCGTAAGGCGACGCTGATTTCCCTCTATCCGCCCGAGCAGCAGGCGGCGATAACCCGCACGCTGGCGCTGGAGTCGGAGCCGCTGGTGAAGCTGCTGCAGGAGAACGCCTACCGCGAGCTGATTCTGCGTCAGCGCATCAACGAGGCGGCGAAAGCCAATATGGTCGCCTGGGCGACCGGCGCCGATCTCGACCAGCTGGGCGCCAATAACGGCGTGACCCGGCTGACGCTGAGGGCGGCGGACAACAGCACGCTGCCGCCGACCGCGGCGGTGATGGAGAGCGACGATAACTTCCGCATGCGCATCGCCGCCGCCTTTGAAGGGCTGAGCGTGGCGGGGCCGAGCGGCGCCTATGAGTATCACGCCAAAAGTGCCGATGGACGCGTGGCGGACGTTTCCGCCACCAGTCCGGCGCCGGCGGAGGTGGTGATCACCGTGCTGAGCCGCGAAGGCGACGGCACTGCGCCTGCCGATCTGCTGGAAATCGTGGCGAGCGCGCTTAACGATGAGGATGTGCGTCCGGTCGCCGATCGCGTTCAGGTACAGGCGGCGACTATCGTCAGCTACCGCGTTGACGCGACGCTGTTTCTCTATCCCGGCCCCGAAGCGGAGCCGATCCGCGCCGCCGCCGAGGCGAAGCTGCTCGCCTTTATCAACGCCCAGTCGCGGCTGGGGCGCGATATTCGCCAGTCGGCGCTCTACGCCGCGCTGCATGTGGAAGGCGTACAGCGCGTCGAGCTGGCGCAGCCGGCGGCAGATGTGGTGCTGGATAAAACCCAGGCCGCCTGGTGCAGCGGCTACAGCATCACGGTAGGAGGTTCTGATGAGTGATCGGCTGCTGCCGACTGGCTCCTCGCCGCTGGAGGTGGCGGCCGCCCGGGCCTGCGCCGCTATCGAGGCGATGCCGGTCCCGCTGCGCCAGCTGTGGAATGCGCAGACCTGTCCGGTGGAACTGCTGCCTTATCTCGCCTGGGCCTGGTCGGTGGACCGCTGGGACGCTGGCTGGAGCGAGGCAACCAAACGCAGCGTCGTGGCCGCCTCGGAGTATGTACATCGCCATAAAGGCACCATTGGCTCGCTGCGACGCGTTGTGGAGCCGCTCGGCTATCTGATCCGCATCACCGAGTGGTGGAAGTCTGGCGAGGCTCCGGGCACGTTTCGCCTCGATGTTGGCGTGCTCGAAACCGGGATTACCGAGGAGATGTACAACGAGCTGGAGCGGTTAATTGCTGACGCGAAGCCGTGCAGTCGTCATCTGATCGGCCTCTCTATCAATCTGGACTCCAGCGGAACGCTGCCGGTGGCTGCTGCCAGCTACAGCGGCGACGAGCTGACGGTTTACCCCTATACCCCTGAAATCATCACCGTGAACGGGCCGGGCTACACCGGCACAGCGGTACATTTAATTGACCTGACGGAAGTGCGCACATGACAACGAAATATTATGCCCTGCTGACTAATCAGGGCGCGGCTAAGCTGGCGAACGCCACGGCGCTCGGCACTAAGCTGCAAATCACAGAGATGGCGGTAGGCGACGGCGGCGGTTCGCTGCCGACGCCCAATGCCTCGCAGACCGGGCTGGTGGGAGAAAAACGCCGTGCGGCGCTTAATTCCCTCAGCGTCGACGCCAACAACAGCAGCCAGATTATCGCCGAGCAGATTATCCCGGAGAACGAAGGTGGCTTCTGGATCCGCGAAATCGGCCTGTTTGACGCCGATGGCGTGATGATTGCCGTCGCCAACTGCGCGGAGACCTATAAGCCGCAGCTGCAGGAGGGCAGCGGCCGTACGCAGACGGTGCGCATGATTATCATCGTTAACAGCACGGATGCGGTCACGCTGAAGATTGACCCGTCGGTGGTGCTGGCGACGCGTCAGTATGTGGACAACGGGGTGATTGAGGCGAAGCAGTATGCGGATAAGGGGCTGGCCGACCATATTGCCGCGGCTAATCCGCATCAGCAGTATCTGCAGATCGCTAATGCGCTGGCGGAGGTGAAGAGTGCAGGGAAGGTGGCGGAGGTTCTACAAAACCTTGGTTTAGGAGAAGGCTCGCCAGTTATCGGTTCACCGTTCCCCTGGCCGCACTCAAAAATGCCAAATGAGCTGTTTCCCTCGATGGCTGGCATGGTCTTTCTGAAAAGTAACGGGGCAAGTTTTAGCGGTACGCTTTATCCGAAGCTGGCGCTGATTTATCCGGGGCTGGTGCTACCAGATCTTCGAGGTGAATTTATCAGGGGCTGGGATGACGGGCGCGGAGTGGATTCCGGGCGTGAATTACTAAGCTCTCAGCAGCACTTGTTCGCAAGCCATGCACACAACGTTCCCGCCTGGGATGCCTGGGATAGCAGCGTGCTGACACCAAACGATAAGGGGGGAGACAGACTGCTGTCGACTGATAACGCTGTCAGTACAAGTACAGGCACTGTCAATGGGATGCTTAACAGTAAATATTCAACTACAACTACAGGCAGTAGCGAAACACGTCCCCGCAACATTGCATTTAACTACATCGTGAGGGCCGCCTAATGTCTAAGGCTGTACTGGATAAAAATGGCCTGGCAAAATCAGCCGGCACATTAACGATATATAACTTCGACGCGCTGAGTGGTGAGTTTACCGGCTCCAGCGATGAGTTTCTGGCGCAAGGCGTTGGACTGCCTGCTAACGCCTGCGTCACTGTGCCGCCAGCTACCAGGACAGGGCACACAGCAGTTTATCGTGATGACGAATGGCAGGTTGTTTCCGACCATCGCGGTGAAACGGTTTACTCCATTGCTGATGGTTCGAAAATCGTAATTTCAGAGTTAGGGGATTATCCGGAAGAAACAACCACCATTGCACCTGTAACCGACTGGGATCGTTGGGACGGGGAAAAGTGGGTAACGGATACGGATGCGCAGCAGGCAGCCGCTGTGAATAGCGCAGCTCGGGAGAAATCAGCGCTCATCAGCGAGGCGAACGACATCACTCAGGCATGGCAGACGCAGCTGCTGCTCGGCATTATTACAGATGCAGACAAAGCCTCGCTTACCGCATGGATGAAATATATTCAGGCGGTTCAGGCGGTTGATATTTCAGCCGCGCCAGACATTATCTGGCCGAAAAAACCTTAATTGTAATAAATACAGGCCCGCAGCGGCGGGCCTTGGTTTAACTTGGTTTTTTAGGCCATTCAATATCTTCTGGCTTTTCCGTATTCACTCGCATCAGCATCACACGATATTTCTTCCAGCCAACAAGCTGACTTGTCTCATTTTCTGTCGCTATCTCAAGATCGCTTGCATCCTGCAATGGCTGTATAACCGCATCAGCTTCTGCTCGCAACTTGCTACGCTTGCTCTCCGCAAGAGCGATCAACTCCTCAACTGTCGGAGCGGGCTGCTCAGTGAGGCAAGGTAAATGGTCGGGCCCGCTGGTTATCGCCTTTCCATTTGCCTGGCCGTTCAGTAAATCTGACCATTCGTTTTCTGTAATATCGACCGCATCATCAGGAATAAATTCATTGATATGGGTATCGTAAAAAGCATTATATGAAGGGGAATATTTTTTCATTCAGAAGCCCACCGCCAACCACCAAATACCCTGCTGTGTGACTTCGGGGCCGGTATTCGAAAGATAAAAAGATGTTTTATCGCGAAATTGCACACAAACCGCATACTCACCAGTTAGTGGAACCGATGAGCCTTTATTCGCAACAACTGAGAATCCTGTATTTGGAAAGGCTATAGGCAATGTCACAACAGTAGTTGCCTGCTGGGCAAAACTCCCATAACCCCACTGAAAAATAATGCCGCTGGGTAATTTGCAGTAACCAGTTCCACTCTTAACAGCGGCAAAAAAACTCATGTCAGGGAGCTGCCCGGCACCATTTCCCACATTCTTTTTCGCTGCTTCTCCTAAACCAAGGTTTTTGATAAACCCGTTCCACATGGCAAAATCCGCCAAAAACCGTCCCAGATAAGCCGAAGAGAAAAATGTATGGCCATGATTGGTTATATTCGCGTATCAACAATTGACCAGAACTGCGACTTACAGCGCGATGCGCTGTTAAGCGCAAATTGTGACCGTATTTTTGAAGATCGTATCAGCGGCAAAACCGCAACCCGTCCGGGCCTTAAACAGGCGCTTAAATGCATCAGCAAAGGCGATACGCTGGTCGTCTGGAAACTGGACCGGCTCGGCCGCAGCGTGAAAAACCTGATTGCGCTAATTTCCGAACTGCACGAACGCGGCGCGCATTTCCGCTCTTTAACCGACAGCATCGACACCAGCAGCGCGATGGGGCGCTTCTTTTTTCACGTTATGTCGGCGCTGGCAGAAATGGAGCGCGAGCTTATCGTTGAGCGCACCCTGGCCGGGCTGGCCGCTGCCAGAGCAAAAGGACGGCTGGGCGGGCGGCCCAAAGCGTTAAGCCCGGAGGAGGTCGAGCAAATAAGTCGGCTGCTGGCTAAGGGACACAGCCGCCAGCAGCTGGCGATCATTTATAACGTCGCGCTATCTACCCTCTATAAATACTTTCCGGCCAGAGCACCCGAAAGCAGGCAGGAAGCGGCATCCTGAGCGTAATAGCAACGGCTGAAAAACCGCAGTGGTTCTTCCCGCGCGAGGCCGCTGTCCGCTCATCCCCCAGCAAACCGCAACCGCATGATTTCTCTCAGCTGACCTGACAATCTGACTCCACCCTCAACACGGAGTACATCAGATGTCTGATTATCATCACGGTGTACGCGTTGTCGAAATCAATGACGGCACGCGCACCATCTCTACTGTATCCACCGCCGTAGTCGGTCTGGTCTGCACTGCAGCGGACGCAGACGCTAAGGCTTTTCCCCTCAACACCCCGGTGCTGCTGACCAACGTGCAGGCCGCTATCGCCAAAGCCGGCAGCAAAGGCACGCTGGCGGCATCGCTGCAGGCGATTGCCGATCAGTCAAAACCGGTCACCGTCGTGGTACGCGTTGCTGAAGGCGAGACCCCCGAAGCGACCACCTCCAATATCATCGGCTCCACCGATGAGAATGGCCAGTACACCGGTATGAAGGCGCTGCTGACGGCGCAGACGCAGCTTGACGTTAAGCCGCGTATTCTCGCCGTACCGGGCCTCGACTCGCAGGAGGTGGCGACCGCGCTGGCGAGTATCGCGCAGCAGCTGCGCGCCTTCGCCTATGTGTCAGCCTGGAACTGCAAAACCATCAGCGACGCCATGAATTACCGCAAAAATTTCAGCCAGCGCGAACTGATGGTGATCTGGCCGGACTTTGTTGCCTGGAACACCGCAACCAGCCAATCCGATACCGCTTACGCCACCGCGCGTGCGCTGGGCCTGCGCGCCAAAATCGACAACGACACCGGCTGGCATAAAACCCTGTCGAACGTCGGCGTCAACGGCGTCACCGGCATCTCTGCGTCGGTGTTCTGGGATCTGCAACAGACCGGCACAGACGCTGACCTGCTCAACGCGGCGGACGTCACCACGCTGATCCGCAAAGACGGCTTCCGCTTCTGGGGCAACCGCACCTGTAGCGACGACCCGCTGTTTCAGTTTGAGAACTACACCCGCACCGCGCAGGTTCTGGCTGACACCATGGCTGAAGCGCACATGTGGGCGGTAGACAAACCGCTGACGCCGGTTCTGGTGCGCGAGATCATCGCGGGCATCAACGCCAAATTCCGCGAGCTGGTCAGCGCTGGCTACCTGCTGGGTGTCTCCGCCTGGTACGACGAGAGCGCCAACGACGCCGACACCCTGAAGGCGGGCAAACTCTTTATCGACTACGACTACACGCCGGTGCCGCCGCTGGAAGATCTGACCCTGCGCCAGCGCATCACCGACACCTATCTGGCGAACTTCGCCGCATCCGTAAACAGCTAAGGAGCCGGATAAATGGCACTACCCCGCAAACTGAAAGGGCTGAACCTTTTCAATGATTCAAACAGCTATCAGGGCGTTGTCTCTTCCGTCACCCTGCCGAAACTCTCTCGCAAGCTGGACGCCTATCGCGGCGGCGGCATGAACGGCGCCGCCTTTATCGATAACGGCCTGGATGATGACGCGCTCGATATGGAGTGGACCATCGCCGGGATGGACGATCTGGTGCTGACCCAGTGGGGCGGTTCCGCCGTGCCGCTGCGTTTTACCGGCTCTTACCAGCGTGACGACACCGGCGAAGAGATCGCGGTAGAGATTGAGGTGCGCGGCCGTCATCAGGCGTTCGACTTTGGCGAAGCCAAACAGGGCGAAGAGACCGAAACCAAAATCACCACCAAAAATACCTACTTCAAACTCACCTGGAACGGTAAAGAGCTGATTGAGATCGATACCGTCAACATGGTCGAAAAGGTGAACGGCGACGATCGCCTTGCGCAGCGCCGTAAAAACCTCGGCCTGGCTTAACCCTGACGCCAGCGCCCGGCGCTGGCTTTTTTACCCTGTGGGAACCTGGAGAGAAGCATGGAACAGAATGAAAATAGCGTTGAGCTGGAAACCCCGCTGAAACGCGGCGATGCGACCATCGCGCAGGTTGAGCTGATTAAGCCGAGCGCCGGCTCGCTGCGCGGCGTGCGCCTTGCCGACCTGGCCTCCTCCGACGTCGATGCGCTGCTGACGGTGCTGCCGCGTATTACGCTGCCTGCGCTGACCAAAGCGGAGTGCAACAGCCTCGACCCGGTGGACCTGATTGCGCTCGGCGGCAAGGTGATTGGTTTTTTGCAGTCGAAGTCGGCAGCG